>JAYVSV010000062.1:0-24558 GCA_043775015.1 Verrucomicrobiota bacterium | reverse complement strand
ATCGCTTCGCTCGCCCTCCTCAAAGACGGGACGTGCCGACAAGCAGAGTCCTGGTTTGCTAACTACACGACTTGTCCTGGTTTGCTCGCCCCGCGACATGCTCTTTGTTGCAACGGATTGAAAGCGACCGTGAAAGGATGAAAGTTGAATTTTCGCTCGTAGCGATTGACGACGGTTGCCACAAATCAGTTGATTGTTTGCGTTTGAAAGCTAGCAGTCTGAAATCGCATTTTGCCCTTCGTTTACAAAGTGTTTTAAATGGTGCCAGCGGACGGAATCGAACCGTCGACCTCGGGCTTATGAGTCCCACGCTCTAACCAACTGAGCTACGCTGGCAAACTGTAACCGGAACGGTGGATTCTTCGCTTTTCAGGAAACTATTCTGCAAATCCAAAACCGAGCGGCAAAACGTATATTTTAGCCGGAGCCGTTGCAATCGAATTTCTCTCCAAATTTCTCTTCCGATGAATTCTGGATGGAGTCGGCAGCGATGAGCCGTCGGCCAACTCACAAGAATTGTAATCGGTTAGGCTTGCTTCGATAAAACGGACAGAGAAGTTGGGGGGGAAGTAATTGAGCGCGCCATGGGCGCGCTGGCGATTGTAGAAAGCTTCAATGTAATCAAAGATTTGGCTTCGTGTCTGGCTGCGGCTGGCCGGTTCCTGCCGATAAACCAGTTCGAGTTTGAGGGTGCTCCAGAAGCTTTCCATGGCGGCGTTGTCCTTTGTGGCTCATGGAGGCGATGAGTCCGGCTCGGGCCAGTGCGGCGCGGTAATCGCCGGAGGCATATTGGACGCCGCAGCCGGAGTGGCAGGGCAGGTTGGCGGGCGGGTTGCGGTGCAGCAGGGCCATGGCCGGAGTTTTTTCCTGAATGGTTTGCAGCCGTTGAGCGAGTCGGAATCAATTTCATACGCCATCATTGAAAACTTTGCAGTAGCACATGGGTTCGATAACATTTCTTCAACCTATGACTTTCTTCTGTTGTTTTATGCTGAACGGATCAAATTTTTTTACGGTTCGCCGGCGAACCGGACAAAACTTTTTCGTTCTACTCTGTTTCCTCGTTTTAACATTCTCAACTTTCGCCGCTGACCCGAAGCCGTTGAAAATCTGTCTGCTTTCAGGCTCTGCGGAATACGATTCGGAGAAGTCGTTGGCAGGATTCCAAAGTTATTTAGAAAGCCATTATCAGGTCGTTTGCCATCGCGCTTTTGGAAAAGACAAGGGAGACAGCCTCCCCGGTCTGGAAGCGTTGGAGAAGTCTGACGTAATGGTGGTTTTCACTCGGCGAATCACGCTGCCGCCCGGCCAGTTGGCGCTGGTTCGCAAGCATCTGGCCGAGGGCGGGGCGGTCATTGGCATTCGCACTGCGAGTCACGGATTTCAGAACTATCCAGAGTTTGATAAAGAAGTCCTCGGTGGTGATTACAAGGGACATCACGGCGATGACGCAGCCGTGGTGCAGATTGCTCCCGGTCGAACGGAGCATCCGTTACTCGTCGGCGTAAAACCATTTCCTACTCGTAAACTTTACAAGAACGCGACCATTGCCGATGACGCAACGGTTCTCCTGGACGCATCGACGCCGACCTATCGCGAACCCGTGGCATGGGTTCGTGAGTACAAAGGGAGCCGCGTCTTTTACACGTCACTCGGAGTGCCGGAGGATTTCGCGCAGGAAAGTTTTCGGCGGCTTTTGGCCAACGCCATTTTTTGGACCACTCACCGCGAAGAAACCGCCAGCCGACGCGATAGATGATTCGAGAATTATTTGATCCATTACGATACAGCATCGTGCCCAAGTGATCGGCGCGCCGCTTAATGTCGATAACGGGAAAAAGGGCGGGACGCCGGTGATCTGCACGCTGGAAAATAAAATCACCTTGAAGAAACGGTCTCGTCCGACTGTGCCCGTAAAAACGACAAGGACGCTCTCGTCCGTGACGATTCTCTTCAACATACTCGAAACTTGTAGCAAGCAGGTCTATCCCGTGATTACGATTCTTGAACAATGATATCGGGCATAACCCTCAGAATTTCACAACATTGCCGACGCCGCATCTCTCCCGGCGGGATTCCTGGTCTGCTGTTGTGGGTCTTCGCGCTCGGCATCATCGCGGGCGGACCCGTGACCGCGCGAATCCGTTATTCTGACCATGCGCGGCAAGGACGTACCGCCGGAGATCGCAGAGTCCAGCCGGGAATTGTGCCGCCTGCTGCGGCTGAATCCCGTGATGCGGAGGAGTTCAAGCTGAACATTGGCGCGGCGGCAACCGACGACAAGGAAGTGGCCGTGCTCACGCGCTCAACCACTCACCTGATGCAGATGATGGCGGCGCAGGTCGAGGTGCCGGCCAAAGATCTGGCCGGGTACCGCTCGTCGCCGGGCTGGGAGAGCGTGCCCGAGGCGCAAGGGGACGTCCGGAAGATCGAGATTCACAATTCCGATGGCAAACCATCCGATGCTTTTGTGTCCGTCCAGTATCGCGTCCACTGGTTCTGGATCGATGATCGCGATCTGAAATCCAAGCGTGTGTTCGCCTTCATGATGATGCTGTTCACGCTGGCCGATGCCGGGCAGATGGAACCGCTGCCGCTCATTACCATCCGGGCCCAATAATTTCGCCGACAGCAATGCCCTCAGGCTTACAAAAGGATTACACTGATGAAGACGAAAGAGATCATCAAAAGCGCGCGCAAATTGGCGACGCCATTTCGCGTCACGAACGGAGATAAATTTCGACTCAAGGATGTCGATCCTGACGACACGCTGGGCTACTCGGATGAAGACAAGCTGCGCGCCAAGTCGGCTCTCGCCAACGGCATTCAGACGCTGGCCGAGATGCAGGACATGCTCTACGCGCAGGATAAGTGGGCAGTGCTGCTGATCTTCCAGGCGATGGACGCAGCGGGCAAGGATGGCGCGATCAAGCATGTCATGTCTGGCATCAATCCGCAGGGCTGCCAGGTGTATTCCTTCAAGGCCCCCACCAGCGAGGAACTTGACCACGACTATCTCTGGCGCTGCATCAAGAACATGCCGGAGCGCGGCCGCATCGGCATCTTCAACCGCAGCTACTACGAGGAGACGCTGGTCGTGCGGGTGCATCCGGAGATTCTCGAAAAGCAAAACATCCCGCCCAAACTCATCACCAAAAATGTCTGGAAGGAGCGCTTCCGCGACATCCGCGGCTTCGAGCGTTACCTCGCCAGCAACGGCGTCGCCATCTGCAAGTTCTTCCTCCACGTCTCGAAGAAGGAGCAGAAGGCGCGGTTCCTTGAGCGGCTGGAGAATCCCGAGAAGAACTGGAAGTTCTCCGCCGCCGATCTCCACGAGCGCGGCTACTGGGACGAATATCACGAAGCCTATGAGGACGTGATTCGCCACACCGCCGCCGAGCATGCGCCTTGGTACGTGGTGCCGGCGGACAACAAGTGGTTCACCCGGGTCGTGGTCGCCGCCGCCGTCATCGACACACTGGCCTCGCTGAACCTCGCCTATCCGAAAGTCAGTCCGGACAAGCTCAAGGAATTCGCCGCCGCCCGGCGTGCGTTGCTGGCGAAAAAATAATCTTCACGAACGATGATAACCATTCTTCGCCATTCCTTCACTCCCCTCGGCCTCGCGCTGTAGATGCATGTCGGCTGTTCGGTCGGCCCGGATTACCACCGCCCCACCTTGACGTCGCCCGGGGCTTACCGCGCATCGTCGTCGGACACAAACGCTCCCGGCGCACCAATTTTTCGTCGACCTTGGCTGGTGAGAAACCTTCCGTGGCCCGCAGCTCACCGACTACGTGGCCGAGGCGCTGACCAACAGTTGGGACATCAAGATCGCCGCCACGCGCGTGCTCCAGGCCGGGGCCGTCAGGCGCATCACGCTCTCCTCTTGTTCGCTGCCACGACGGCGGTGCTTAATCTTAATCCCCCCCTAGGAATAGGCTGAAAAGATTATGATCAAGAGAACGATTATGATTAAGACCGAACCGTTCTCTCGTCTCGCAATTCTTATTTCAATGGCAGTGACCGCCAACGGTCGGGTGGGGCGGGCCGTAAGCATGCACCCAGCCTGATCTTGAAACTATCCACAACCAGAAAGACCCTGAAACCAAATTTTAGGAATTTGGTTTGTTCGTGATCGATTAGATCATTAAAATGTCGGCATTAAGCGATGCAGTTTTTTCGACATGCCAACGTGGTTTTGAGGATTTTATTCCTGTCTTTTGGTGCCGCAGTTTTCGCCCAAAATTTCGCGTGCGCTGGCGAAGATTTTGAATTCTTCGAGAAAAAAATTCGACCGGTCCTCGTGGAGCGATGCTTCAAATGTCATAGCGACAGTGCGGAGAAAATCAAAGGCGGGTTGCGTCTCGATTCCAAGGCGAACGTTCTGAAGGGTGGCGAAACCGGCCCTGCCATTGTTCCAAAAGAACCGGAAAAAAGTTTGCTGATCAAAGCCATCCGTCGCACGGACCCGGACCTGCAAATGCCGCCGAAAAAGGCTCTCTCCGCTGAAGAAATTGAATCATTTGAAGCATGGGTGAAGATGGGCGCGCCTGATCCAAGAGTTCAAAGTTCCAAGTCCGAAGGCCAAAATCCCTCAAAAATTCACTGGTCGTTTCAACCGGTCAAAGAACCGTTGCCGCCATTGGTAAAAAATAAAGCATGGGCCAAAAACTCCATCGATGAATTTATTTTGGCGGAGCTGGAGAAGAAAAAGTTGGTTCCGGTGGTGCGAGCGGACAGATTGACTTTGATTCGCCGCGCTACGTTTGACTTGATTGGCCTGCCGCCCACGCCTGACGAAATTGACAATTTTGTTGCGGATAAATCGGCCAGCGCTTTTGAAAAAGTGATTGATCGATTGCTCTCTTCTTCGCACTACGGTGAGCGTTGGGGTCGTCATTGGCTGGATGTGGTTCGCTACGCCGATACCTCTGGATGCAATTCTGATTTCCCGATTCCCGCCGCGCACAAGTACCGAAATTACGTGATTCAATCGTTCAACCGCGACAAGCCTTTCGACCAGTTTGTGCGCGAACAGATCGCGGGCGATTTGATGCCGGGCGCAACTATTGAGGAAACGTTTGAGCGAATCATTGCCACTGGTTATCTCGCGACTTCGCGGCGGTTTGGTTCGCGCAACAATGAATTTCACCTGACGATTGAGGATACGATCGACAATCTGGGCAAAGCGGTGCTCGGACTTTCTCTGGGTTGCGCGCGGTGTCACGACCACAAGTTTGATCCGATTTCTTCCAGAGATTATTACGCGCTTTACGGAATTTTCAGCAGCACGCGTTACGCCTTTCCGGGAACGGAGGTTTATCGTCATCCCAAAGATTTTGTTCCGCTCGCGACTGGAACGAACGTGCAAACCGTCTTCGATTACCAGGAGGAACTTGCGGCGTTGGACGAGACCATTGAAAAACTGCTGGAGCAAAAGCGCGTATTGGATAAGCCGGTCAAAGATTCAAAAAAGAAATCGGTTCAAGCTGAAAACGAAACCGAACCAGTGGACAAAGACGCGGAAAATCGTTTGCTGAAAATCAAAGCTGATTTAGAGGACGCCAAGACGCGCCAGAAGAAACTTGAAGCGAAACCGCCAGCGGTTGAGAAAGCTTACGCAGTGAGCGAAGGCAAACCGGGCGACGCGAAGATTCAGAAAAAAGGTGACCCGCTGAATTTAGGGGAAAAAGTTCCGCGCGGATTTTTGCAAGTGCTCGGCGGGCAACAATTGCCGACGACGGAGCAGGGGAGCGGTCGCGCTGAATTGGCTAACTGGCTGACTGATTTGGAAAATCCGCTCACGGCGCGAGTCATGGTAAACCGCATCTGGCAACATCACTTTGGCCGCGGCCTCGTTGAGACGGCGAACGATTTTGGTGCGAGAGGAAAAGCGCCCAGTCATCCCGAGTTGCTGGATTATTTGGCGACGCAATTTCAACGAGGCGGCTGGTCGATCAAGCAGATGCACAAGTTGCTGATGCTTTCGCAAACGTACCAACTGAGCAGTATTGATCAGCGGGAAAATTCCCGCATAGATGCTGGCAACAATTTATATTGGAAATTCAACCGTCGCCGGCTCGACGCCGAAGAGTTGCGCGACGCCATGCTCGCGGTGAGCGGAACGCTGGATCGAACGATGGGTGCAGAGCAGCCATTTCCAAAAGAAAGCGAATGGCATTATACTCAGCACACCCCCTTTGTGGCGGTTTACGACAGCAATCGTCGCGGGGTTTATCTCATGCAGCAGCGGATTAAAAAGCAGCCGTTCCTCGAAGTTTTTGATGGAGCAGATCCGAATGCGACGACCGATGTTCGCGCGGTCAGCACGACGCCGATCCAGGCGCTGTTCATGATGAACGATCCTTTTGCCCACGAGCAGGCGGATCAATTCGCAATCCGAATTGCTTTGGCGAATGTTGAAACGGCCAAACGAGTGAACGACGCGTATCGACTGGCGTTTGGCCGGAGCGCGTCGCACGATGAAATCGAAACCGCGAAAGAATATTTGCAGAAATGCGCGCAAGATTTGAAGGAGACGGATTTGCCCGTCGAGAAACGCCCACGCGCGGCGTGGGCGAGTTATTGTCGAGTCTTGTTGAGCAGCAACGAATTTTTATTTGTCGATTGATATGAGGCATTCTCAAATTGGATTTACGCGGCGGCAGGCGATTCGTTCGCTGGTGAGCGGATCGATTTTGTTGCCAGGAATTTTGTCACAGCTTCTCGCGGACGAGGCGGGTGGTGTTGACGTGGCCAATCCACTTGCGCCCAAGGCTCCGCATTTTCCTGGCAGAGCGAAGCGGGTGATTTTTCTCTACATGACCGGGGGCGTGTCGCACATGGATTCATTCGATCCCAAGCCAAAACTTTTTGCGGAGCGTGGAAAAGCCGTGGGCAAAGATCAAAAGGGTCCAAAATATCTCGCGCCACTGTGGGATTTCAAACCCGGTGGAAAATGCGGCACCGAGGTCAGCGATTTGTTTCCGTACGTGCGCGAGTGCATGGACGACATCTGCCTGGTGCGCTCGATGCACGGAGATCACAATGATCATTTTCAGGCGACGCTGGGAGTTCACACCGGATCGGTGACGGTCGCACGGCCCAGTCTTGGTTCGTGGGTGAGTTACGGTTTGGGAACGGAGAGCCAGAATTTGCCGTCGTTCGTGGTGATGGCGCCCGATTTGCCCTACGCCGGAAGTCAGGTTTGGAGTTCTGATTTTTTACCGGCATTACATCAAGGCACCCGCGTTTCCTCAGGCAGCGAGCCGATTCCTGATTTGAACCGCCGTTCTCCTTCGGCGAAAATTCAGGAACTCGAACTCGGCTTGCTGGATCGGTTCAATCGGAAACATCAGCAAAAACGTGTCGAGGATTCCATGCTTAGTGCTCGAATTAAATCGTTCGAAACCGCTTTCGGCATGCAGCAAATGATGCCCGACGTGCTCGATCTCTCGAAGGAAACCGACGCCACCCTGAATCTGTACGGATTAGGGCGCGGTAGCACGAAAGGGTTCGCGTGGCAATGTCTCATCGCTCGCCGCATGGCCGAACGCGGAGTGCGCTTCATCGAATTGATCGACGTCGGTTCGCACAGCAACTGGGATGCGCACGCCGATATGGAATCTCACCGGCCGCTTGCAAAAAATGTCGATCAGCCGATTGCCGGCTTGCTCAAGGATTTGAAATCGCGCGGCATGTTGGATGATACATTGGTCGTTTGGACCACGGAATTCGGGCGCAGCCCACACGCCGAAAGTATTCAAGGGCGTGGTCACCACGCTTCGGCGTTTTCATCATGGATGGCGGGCGGCGGGGTGAAGGGCGGGACGGTTTACGGCAAGACCGACGAATTCGGCGGGAAAGTCGCAGAAGATCCGGTGCATGTTCATGATTTTCACGCGACAATTTTGCATCTCCTTGGCTTCAACCATGAGAAGTTGACGTTCCGGCATGGGGGTCGCGATTATCGGCTCACCGATGTTTCGGGAAACGTGGTGAAAGCGATTCTCGCTTAGTTCGAACGCGTTGTGCATCCGGACTGGAGCCGGCGATTTACACGAATTTGAGTTGGATGAATTTTTTCAAAACTCGCCCCGTCCAATCGCTTGTGAAAAATTTCACAAAATCTCGCTTGAGAGTTATTAAGGCCAATGTTAGTTTCTAAATCGTTGACAAAAAAAATATAAAATCTATGAAAAATCAGGCTCGTTGGATCGCACTATTAACCCTCTCCACTTCTCTTCTTTCAGCCGTCGCTGGTGATGTGACCGGAACGATTACGCTCAAAGGCACGCCGCCTCCAGAAAAAGACATTCCGATGGATGCGAACTGCGGAAAACTTCACGCTGGCCCGGTGAAAACCCGGTTTTACGCGGTTAATGACAAAGCACAACTGGCTGATGTCGTCGTTTCACTCAAAGGCGCAAATCTCAAAGCAGGTGCTCCAGGCGCGCCGGTTGCGCTTGATCAAATTGGATGCGAATACGTTCCTTACGTAACCGCAGTTCAGGCTGGTCAAAAGCTCCTCGTGAAAAATTCGGATTCCTTCATGCACAACGTTCACGCTCTTCCCGCTGCAGCTGGCAACAAAGAATCCAACAAAGCGCAAATGCCAAAAGCGCCTGACTTGGAGTTCGCGTTTGCCAGTCCCGAACCGTTTCTGAAATTCAAATGCGACGTGCATCCCTGGATGTTCTCCTACGTCAGCGTTTTTGATCATCCGTATTTCGCTGTCACGGGCAAAGATGGCAGCTTCAAAATTGCGAACGTGCCCGCTGGAAAATACACGGTGGAAGTTTTTCACCGCAAAGCCGCTCCGATTGGTTCCCCTGTGACCAAGGAAATTGAAGTCAAAGATCAAGCGGTGACCGCTGACTTCGTTCTCGAAGTGAAGTAATTCTTACGACTTCAAAAAACCGCTGGGGCGCGAGCCGCAGCGGTTTTCTTCTTTCGCAAAACATGTTCCGCTCAACCGACAATCCGTGGCTGCATCGCTTCGCTGTTTTCACTGCGGTTTGCACGTTGCTGCTCATCGGCTTGGGCGGATTGGTGACGAGCCACGGAGTTGGGATGTCCGTGCCAGATTGGCCGACAACTTACGGCTACAACATGTTTCTCTTCCCAATTTCGAAATGGGTTGGAGGAATTTTTTACGAACACACGCATCGTCTCTTTGCGTCATTCGTCGGTTTTCTGACGATGATTTTGGCCGTTTGGCTTTGGGGTAAAGAGTCACGTCGTTCATTGAGATGGTTGGGCGTCGCCGCATTTTTCGCCGTCGTGCTGCAAGGAGTTTTGGGCGGATTGCGCGTGGTTTTATTCAAAGATCAAATCGGAATTTTTCACGCGACGCTCGCTCAATTTTTTCTAGTTCTCGTTACCGCCATTGCGCTTTACACGAGCGGTTGGTGGCAACGTTTTATAAAATCTGAACCAATAAGTTTCCCGAGCAGTTTGCGCTGGCTCGCGTCGGCATCAACGCTCCTTATTTTTGTTCAACTGACTCTCGGTGCAACGATGCGGCATCAACACGCTGGATTGGCCATTCCCGATTTTCCTTTGGCTTACGGCAAGCTTTGGCCCGCGACGGATGCGGCTTCGATTCAAGCCATCAACCAAAGCCGGCTGGATTTCCAGGATTCAAATCCAATCACCGGCGCGCACATCATTGTGCACATGGCTCATCGCGTTACGGCGTTCGTGATTTTGTTCAGCATCGGCTTTCTGGCGTTTGAATCGCGGCGTTCAATTGGCGCAAAAGCACGTCTGTCACGACTTTTTTTGATTTGGTTAGCGATGGTTTTTACGCAACTTATTCTTGGAATTATTACGGTCCTCAAGAATAAACCGGCTGACATTGCGACGGCGCACGTCGTCCTCGGTGCAGCCAGTTTGGTCATGGGATCGGTCTTGACGATCATCGCGCACAAAATTTCCGTTGAACCAAAAAATCGAATCCGGCATCTTCCTGCCGATTCGCCGGTCAAACCTGTATCCGATTTCAAAGCGGCGTTGACCACCAGAAAATGAAAGCATCTGTCCAGCCCATCAGTATTGCGCCACCGGTTGAAAAAACCGGTTTCTCAATTATTTCCGACCTCGTCAAAGCGCGCCTGACCACTCTGGTATTGCTGACGACTGTCGTTGGTTTTTATTTGGGGGTGCGTGGTCCGGTGGATTATTTTCTTCTCATTCACACCCTGCTTGGGACCGCTCTGGTCGCCGGCGGCGCAGCGGCGCTCAACCAGCTCATTGAACGCGAACACGATGCTAAAATGCGCCGCACGGAAGATCGCCCATTGCCTGCGGGTCGATTGCAGCCCGAAACCGTTCTGATTTTTGGCGGGATTCTATCGATCGTCGGACTGGCCTATCTCGCTTGGAAGGTGAACCTGCTGACCAGCGTTCTCGGCATTGTTACACTCATCAGCTATTTGTTCGTTTACACGCCTCTGAAACGCGTCACGTCATTGAACACCGTGATCGGGGCTATTCCCGGCGCATTGCCGCCCTTGATGGGGTGGACCGCAGCTCGCGACGTCATCAGCATCGAAGGATGGTCGATGTTTGCCATTTTATTTTTCTGGCAACTCCCGCACTTTCTCGCGATCGCCTGGATGTATCGTGAAGATTATGCGCGTGGCGGTTTTGTCATGTTGCCGAACATTGATCCAGATGGCATTCGCACTGGCCGTCAAGCCGTGAGCCACACGCTCGGATTGCTTGCTGTCAGCCTATTTCCGGTTCTACTGGGTTTGTCCGGTTGGTTCTATTGTGCCGCAGCCATTTTGCTTGGCGGCACCTTTCTGTGGTCAGCCATTCTATTTTCGAGGCAGCTCACCATTTCCTCCGCGAGAAAACTTTTCTTCGTATCGATCATCTATTTACCGCTGTTACTCGGCCTAATGGTTTTCGATAAAATCAAATATTAACAATGAATCTAATTCTGCCGTTGACACTGAAACGAACGCAAAGTTTACTAGCCCCCCTAAAATTTTATTTTAGAAATTTCAGTTTTTCGGCGGCGAAATTATAAAAAGCCATGCAGCATACTAAACACGACGCACATCACGACCACGGTCACGCTCATGATCATCACGAGCCGGGTTTCTGGGGCAAATACGTTTTCTCCACTGACCACAAAGTCATTGGCATTCAATACGCCATCACCGCGTTGATTTTTCTGTTCTTCGGTTTTTCTTTGATGATGCTGATGCGTTGGCAGCTCGCTTATCCTGGAAAACCAATTCCTCTCGTCGGATCTCTCCTGCACAACCTGCTCGGCGATGCCGCTCCCGGCACCGTCGATGCGACGGGAAAAATCATCGGTTATACCATGTCTGCCGATTTGTATAACGCATTTGGCGCGATGCACGGAACGATCATGGTTTTCCTTGGAATCGTGCCGCTGGCCTTCGCTGCCTTTGGAAATTTCGTTGTGCCATTGCAAATCGGTGCCTGCGACATGGCTTTTCCTCGCGTCAACATGGCGAGCTACCAATCCTTCGTTGTCGGTGGCGTGATCATGTTGGTCAGCTTTTTTATTCCCGGTGGCGCGGCAGCGGCTGGGTGGACTTCTTATTCGCCACTCGCAACGCTCGGTTCAACGCATGGCCAGACCTTTTGGATCATTGGAATGGTTTTCCTGATTACGTCATCCCTGCTGGGCGCGGTTAATTTTATTGCCACAATTATTCAAATGCGCGCTCCAGGTATGAACTGGATGCGTCTTCCATTTTTCGTCTGGGCGCAATTCGTCACCGCCTTTCTTTTGTTGCTCGCGTTTCCTCCGCTCGAAGCCGCTGCCGTCATGCAGTTGATGGACAAAGTCGCCCACACCAGCTTTTTCCTTCCGACTGGCTTAGTTGTCTCTGGTCAAATCGCAAACATCAGCGGCGGCGGAAGTCCTCTTCTCTGGCAACATTTGTTTTGGTTCCTCGGTCATCCAGAAGTTTATGTTTTGATTTTGCCGGCGATGGGCATCGTTTGCGAAGTTATTTCCAACAACACGCGCAAGCCAATCTGGGGATACAAATCGCTTGTCTATTCCACACTGGCGATTGGATTTTTGTCCTTCATCGTTTGGGCGCACCACATGTATCTCACAGGAATGGGGACGAAGATCAGCACGTTTTTCCAAACGACCACGATGATCATTTCGATTCCATCCGTGATTATTTTGACCTGCTTCTTTATTTCTCTTTGGGGCGGCTCGATTCGTTTCAACACCCCGATGTTTTTCTGTCTGGCGTTTCTGCCGATGTTTGGAATCGGCGGGTTGACTGGACTTCCACTCGGCTTCAATTACAGCGATCTCTTTTTGCACGATACGTATTACGTCATCGCGCATTTCCATTACGTCGTCGCTCCGGGTACCATTTTTGCGCTCTTCGCCGGGATTTATTATTGGTATCCCAAAGCCACCGGCCGGCACATGAGTGAATTCTGGGGCAAAGTCCACTTCTGGCTTTCGTTACTGTTCATGAATTTGATTTTCATGCCGATGTTCGTGCAAGGCATGGCTGGTTTGAATCGCCGCCTCTATGATGGCGGCGCAACTTACGCTGGCGTGGCTGATCCAACTGGTGGCGGAATTGTTGGCATTCCCCAAGTTTTCCTAAACATGAATAAGATGATTTCTCACGCAGCCTGGGCGCTCGCGTTGGCGCAAGTTCCTTTCATCATTAACTTTTTTTGGAGCATAAAAAACGGGAAGAAAGTTGCCTCTGACAATCCGTGGGAAGCGACGACGCTTGAATGGCAGACGCCCACACCGCCACCGCATGGGAATTTCCTGACTGAGCCACGCGTGTATCGCGGACCCTACGAATACAGTGTTCCGGGTCACAAAAAAGATTTTACTCCACAGAACGAACCGGAACACGGCGCTCCGCAACCCATTCCACAAAAAGCACATTAATTTCCATGGACATTCCATACACAGTCAAACCCCGTCCTGACACCGGACTTTACAACGCCAAAGTCGGCATCTGGCTTTTTCTCGCGTCAGAAGTGATGCTGTTCGGCGCACTCTTTTCCGCTTACATTTTGCTGCGCGTCGGCGCGGTGGAAGGAACCTGGCCGCATGGCTTGCTCAATGTCAAACTTGGCACCATCAACACGATTGTGCTGATCACATCCAGTATCACAGTTGTGATGGCGTGGGTTTCCCTCAAACTGAATCAATTTGGGAAATTTAAAATGTATCAAGCCATTACGCTACTCTGCGCGCTGGCGTTTTTAGGGATCAAATCTGTCGAATACAAAGACAAGTTTTCTCACTATCAAATTTTGAAAACCGACGGCTCGTATGTGGATGGTCACATGGTTGAAAAAACCGCCGACCACGTCATCCTCAATGGCATCGAAGCTAAAGAGTTGGGCGAAATCAACGAACCCAAACATGGTGAGCATCACGAACACAGGGACATCACCGTTCCCACTGCCGAAATCAAAAAAATTGGAAACTACGGTCCGTGGCACAACACTTACATGGCGATTTATTTTACGCTGACCGGATTGCACGCCCTGCACGTTATCGGCGGCGCATTGGTCATCGGTTTTCTCTGGGGGCCGGGCGCAAAAATGTGGAAAACCGACCCGGAGCGTTTTACCAACCGCATCGAAGTCTCCGGACTGTTCTGGCACTTCGTTGACTTGGTTTGGATTTTCCTTTTTCCAGTGCTTTACCTTCTCTAAAAAATATGAGCGACAACCACGCAGCACATGACGTCAGTAAACACGTTCGCGGATACTTAATCGTCTTCGGCGCATTAATTATCGGCACGGTTTTAACTGTTTGGGCTTCCCGGATTCATTTTGGGGCCGAAGGCAGCAATACCGCCAACATCGCCGTGGCCCTTGCCATTGCGCTGACCAAAGCCTTTTTGGTCGCCGGCTACTTCATGCACTTGATCTCCGAAAAGAAATTGATTTACTCGGTGCTGGCCTTCACCGGTTTCTTCTTTGCCGGGCTGATGTTTCTTACGTTGTGGTCCATGCAACCACAGAACATAATCCATTTTAAATAAAAAAATGTCCCTGAAAGCTTTCCACATTGTTTTCATAGCCGCCTCGACTTTGCTCGCCTTCGGATTCGGCGCATGGGAGTTGCAAAATTATTTTGCGACCAATGAAAAGCAGGGGCTTTGGTTCGGAATTCTTTCGGTGCTGGCAGGAATCGCTTTGATTTGGTACGGCAAAGTTGTTTTGAAAAAGTTAAAACACATCAGCTATTTATGACCCGCTCCAAATTCGTGCTTGTTGCAATTTTCATCGGGATGCTGATCGCGATTTCCACGCCTTCCGCAATGGCTTGCGCCGCTTGCTTCGGCGCGTCCGATTCTCCCATGGCCAAGGGAATGAACTGGGGAATATTTTCCTTGCTTGCAGTAATCGTCTGTATGCTCTCAGGCATTGCCAGTTTCTTTGTTTTCCTTTCTAAAAAATCTGCGCAGGTCACGTCTGCTGCTGCAACCGAACAACTCCCCTCAGAAACGAAGAACGATTAAACCAATGAATCAGTACTTTGACTTAACCAAACTCCTGCAATTGCCCGTCCTGGCTTCAGAGCATGGCAAACACGTTGACACTCTTATCATCTGGGTGCATTGGCTGATGATTGCGTTGTTTGTCGGTTGGCTGAGTTTTTTCTTTTATGCGATTTTCCGTTTCCGCAAATCGAAAAACCCGAAAGCGGATTACACCGGTGCCAAGACCCATGCCTCAACCTACATCGAAATTGCTGTTGCCGTCGTGGAAGCCGTGCTGCTCCTCGGATTGGCCATTCCGCTTTGGGCGAAATCAGTGGACAAATATCCACTTGAAAAAGATGCAACGGTTCTGCGCGTCACGGCCGAGCAATTTCAATGGAACTCCCGTTATCCGGGTGCGGATGGAATTTTTGGCAAGCAGGACATTAAGTTCGTCAGCTCGACTAATCTCCTCGGATATGTCACCGATGATCCGAATGGCAAGGACGATATCACTCCACCTTTTGGAGAGATGCATGTTCCGGTCAACAAGCCCGTCATCGTTTTTCTCACTTCCAAGGATGTCATCCACTCTTTTCAAATCGACCCGATGCGCGTCACGCAGGATGCGATTCCGGGGATGAAAATTCCGTCGCAATTCACGCCAAATCGAGTTGGCCATTATCTAATTACTTGCGCGCAGCTTTGTGGCAGCGGGCACTCGACCATGAAAGGCAATTTCGTGGTGGACACGGCTGAAGATTATCAAAAATGGCTGACGGAAAAATCCAAATCCACCGGCGCAACGACTTTCGAATAACGGCGCTTTTAGCCAAACGTTTCGGCGGATTAAAAGGAGCAGCTCTCACTCACTTGGGTGGACTGCTCCTTCAATTTTTAAATGAACTCAAAATTCCGACGCGTCGAAATCCTCGTCTGGGGTGGACTTTTGCTGGTCATCCTCGTGATCGTTGGCGCGTTCATCCGGACCAAGCTCGATGATAGCGGTCCGCCCGTGGTAGTTTACAATCCGGTCACAGCTTTCTCGCTGACGAATCAGAACAGCGAAACGGTTTCTCTCGAAAAACTCAAAGGGCAGGTTTGGATCGCCGACGTTATTTTTACCCGCTGTCCGTTGCAGTGTGTTCGCATGACCAAGCGCATGCGTGAATTGCAGGAGGCGTTGCCGAAAAACCGTCCAGTCAAACTCATCTCCATCACCGCCGATCCGGAATTTGATCAGCCCAAAGTTTTGAAAAACTATGCGGCTCAATATGGAGCCGACGAAATGCGCTGGTCTTTTCTTACCGGCGCAAGAACCGAAATTAACCATCTCGCCGTCGAGGGTCTAAAATTGGTCATCTACGAAAAGAAACCCGGCGAACGCGACGTTCCCGACGACCTGTTTCTGCACAGCACAAAATTTGTTTTGGTCGATCAACAGGGACGCGTTCGCGGTTGGTTCGATGGTGAAAAGCCGGAATCCAAACCAGCCATCGTCAGCGCCGTTAAAACATTGCTACGGGAAAAACAACCATGACTCTCTCCGATTTGCCGCCGATCAATGCCTGTCTGAATTCGTTGAGCACCGTGTTTCTGACGCTCGGCTACATTTTCATTCGACAAAAGAAAATCACATTGCATCGCAACTGCATGATCGCCGCATTCTGGACCTCGACGGTTTTTCTCGCCTGCTATCTCGTCTATCACTTCAATGTTGGGCGAACCACGTTCAGAGACCCGCAATGGTTCCGTCCCATTTATCTCTGCCTTTTGCTCACGCACACCGTTCTGGCCGTCGTGATTGTGCCGATGATATTGCTGACATTGAATCGAGCGGTTAAAGCGCGTTACGAATTGCACAAAAAAATTGCGCGCTGGACGTGGCCGCTTTGGATGTATGTCTCGGTGACGGGTGTGCTGATTTATTTTCTGCTCTACCAAATTTTCCCGCAGCACTGATTCAGAACCGGCGAAAATTTTAACGCAAGGAGCGAATTCGCAAGAAGTTTTGAAATTGTTATCAAGGCGGCAACACTCTCCCGAGGCGAGCCGTAGGTCTGTGGCTCCGGTGCTTCAACGTCGTTGCGTTCTTTCCTTAAAACTAAGGAAGCAGGCGGCCCACCAATCCGCTAATCGTCTTCCCATCCGCTCGGCCCGCAGCCTTAGCTTGGACCGCTTTGATCACCGGCCCCATGTCCTTTTTGCTCGTGGCACCAAGTTCTTGAATCGTCGTGCGGACAAGTTGATCAAGATCCGCTTCCGACATCGCTTGCGGCAAAAAAGATTCCAGCACCGTAATTTCCTGTTTCTCTTTCACCGCGAGTTCGGGCCGCCCGCCATTTTCAAATTGTTCTATTGAATCACGGCGCTTCTTTACTTCTTTTTGCACAAGCGCAACGAAGTCAGAATCAGAAGTCGTCTCGGATTTCTTTTCGATTTGAGCGTAGCCCATCGCGGATTTCAGCAACCGCAACGTGCCGAGCCGATCCGCATCTTTGGCGAGCATGGCCGATTTTATTTCCTGCTGGAGACGTTCCTGTAAAGTCATTCGATGTTAGGGGTTGGACGTTTTGTGTTTGATCTTCTCCAGAGCTTCAAGTCGTTTTCAGGTTACGCAATGAGTCGCGCAACTTCGCCGCTTTCTCGTAGTTTTCCGCTTTGACCGCTTCGTCGAGAGCGCTTTCCAGTTTCTCACGTTCGGTCAGAGGACGTTTGGCGCTGATTTCCTGAAGCCAAATTTCGAGCGACTGAATTTCCCCGCTCTGCTCAAGGAGTTCATGCCGGGAATGTTCGCGGTAAAAATTACGAATTTCATCCAGGCCTTCTTCGATTAGTTTGATTACCTTGGGATATTCGTTTTCTCGCAAAGCCACCGCGCCCCGAGCGCGAATCCGCATCATCAACAACTGCGGGCGAAATTGTTGCAGTGCCCAGGCCATTTCGTCGGATTCGGAGTAATGCTGAACAAAATCAAACGCTTCGAGATTTCGTTCCGTGTCGCGAATGACCCCTTCGTAATCTTCCAACTGAAAAAGGCAAATATAGCGGTGGTGATACTGAATGGCTTCCTGTTGCAGCTTTGAGCAGTCCTCGCCTTTGAGTGAGAAGTTTTCGTCTTCGCCCTTGTTCGCCTCCCGATATTTCTCCAACTTGGAAATATAATGATCCAACAAAGATTGCTGCCCGAACGGGCGCTTGCCATCCGGCCGTCCGGTGGCGTTCATCTGCAAAAGCCCGAGATCAACCCGCAATTGGATTATTTCCCGGCCATCTTTGCCCTTAAATTTTCTCACCACGACCTGTCCTGGCTCGTAATCCCATTGCTCCAGGATATGCGAAATGTCGAAGTTCATCGTTTGAATATGGCTGCGCCCCAATCTCAAGTCAACGCGGCGCGCTTCTGTTATTGTTGTCTGCGATTAGCTCAAATCTCCTCGTTCTTTTTCATCTAAACCAGTTTAATCCCGTAAACTTTTTTATGTCACGCGCCGTTTCGATTAAAATTCATCCCAGCCAATTTCCAGAGGCTGTCCGCTGTGACTTGCTCCAGTCGCTTCGCTCGCGGCAGGTTAATCACAAGTTCCATTACGACAGCATCAAGCAAACCCAAAAGTGGCTTGCGTTGCACCAGGCTTATTCGCCATCGCGCACCGACCCCGATTGCACAACCATTTACGATCGAAGTTTTGGCAAGGCAGTGGAGCAAATCAAGACGCGGGTCGTCCATCTCATCGGACTCGGTTGCGGCGGCGGTCAGAAAGACGCGCGGCTTTTGAAACTGTTACAAGGGCAGGGGAAAGAACTGTTTTACACACCGTCCGATGTGAGCGTGGCGATGGTTTTGATCGCTCAGCAAACTGCCGCCTCGGTGGTGGATAAGGAGAATTGCTTTCCGTTCGTCTGCGATCTTGGTTCTGCCAACGAGATGGGTGAAATTTTTACTCAGCCTGCGCATGCCGAAGTAGAGCGCCTGCTCACATTCTTCGGCATGATTCCTAACTTCGAACCTCAAACCATTTTGCCAAAACTCAGCGCTCTCTTGCGTCCGGATGACCTGCTGCTTTTCAGCGCCAATCTCGCTCCAGGCTCAGACTACTCCGCCGGTGTGGAAAAAATTCTTCCGCTCTACAACAACGACCTGACTCGCGATTGGCTGCAAACTTTTCTCACCGATCTAGGCGTGGAAAAGAGTGATGGAAATATAAAATTCTGCATCGAAAATTGTCCTGCTGGAGCGCAATTAAAACGAGTCGCCGCGTATTTCGAATTTCAAAAGGCGTCGCTGATCGAGTTGCCGGAAGATCGATTTGAATTTAGTCCGGGCGAAAAGATCAGATTGTTTTTCTCGTATCGGCACACGCCTCAACGAATCGTTTCGTTACTGGCCAAAAACGGAATCGCGGTTCTCGATCAATGGATCACCCGTTCCGAGGAGGAAGGCGTTTTTCTCTGCCGTAAATTGGGCTAGAACGCGTTCAGAGTTTCCAACACCGCTCGCGTTTTTGGAACTTCGTGCGTGCGGAACAAATCAGTTTTTCCCAAAGCCGCGAGCACGGCGAAAACGGGTTCTGCGGTGCGAACTTCCTCTCCGAAATATTCGAACGCGTGCGGCAGCGCATGGCAAATTGGAAACCCCAAAGAGCGGAGACGAAACGTGTTCAGGAAAACGCTCATCTGATGACGCACCCGAATCGCGCTGTCTTGCAGGTTGCGATAATAAAAACCGAGGCCGGGATCGATGAATATTTTTTCCACGCCACAGCGCGTCGCCAAATCGATCTGACGGGCAAAATAATCGTGCATCGTCGCAATGGGATCGGCGCTGAAATCAAAATCGCCGACCTCGCGCACGTTTTCTCCCTGCACATAACAAACAATCACCGCCGCTCCGTTTGCTGCGACCATGCGGAGCATTTCCTCGCTCCCTGCATTTCCCGTCAAATTGAGGACATTCGCCCCGGCTTCCAGACAGGCGCGCGTCACTGACGGACGGTAAGTCTCGACCGAGACCAGAATTTTTTCCGCGCACAACCCGCGAATGACCGGCAACAGTTTGCTGTTTTGTATCGAGTCATCTGCCCGTTCTGCATTGGACAAGGACGATTCAGCCCCGATGTCGATGATGGCTGCACCTTGAGCAGCAAGAACTTTTCCACGGACAATGGCGCTTTCCGCGGAGAGACAAACACTCTCGCGATACCACGAATCCCCCGAGAGATTAACCACTCCCATGATGGCGGGTTTGGAATTGAACGGAAAAAACCGCGCGCCGATGGAGAATTCCTGCACCCGCAAAGCCGCCACGCCGCGATTTCTTTCAAGCAGTTCAGCCAGATGTTCTAATTTTAGCACGTGAGAGAAATCGTAAATCGTAAAACCCAAATCGTAAATGAGAAGCTTCCGCGCTAATGGCGGAGGTTTCGTAATCGCATCCAATGGCGGTGATGCATGAGCCAGTCGAAGGTGTGCTCCACCACCGAGCGGTGCGGCAAGACTTTAAATCCGGTGGTGCCGTCCGAGCGCTTCACGACCTCGACCGCCAGAGTTCCTCAGAGTCAAAAGGAAACCCAAACGCGGGCCATTGCGCTCGCGGATACGATCATTTTAGTTCGACTAGTGCAGGCGCACTCAGCGTTCCGTAACGGTTTACAGCTGTGATCGAGATGGTGTTCGGCGTGGTTGCTCCGCTGGTTGAGAGGATCGAGGAATTCTGGTCTCCTGGAAGAATATCGGTCACCCAATTATTTCCGGCGCGATATTGTAAAACCCATCGCGAGGGTTGTTCGCGGCTAAAGGCCTGCCACTCGACTTGGATTCTATTTTCTTTACGTTTGAGTGAGATGGTTGGTTTGCCGAGCGGACTATTTTTTAACCAGGGCATGGCCGGGATCAATGCCGGTTTTTCATAAAGCGGCTGAATTGCATCCGAAACTCCGCCGCTGTTCCGCATCAAACTTTTCATGCTCCAGTGAATATGTCCCGTCGCGCCCGATTGAGCGCGGGTCGCTTTGATCTGGTTTACGATTTCTTCCGCCTTCCACTTTTCCGCCGTCTTGCCGGTGTTCATACCCGGCCAAAGATGTCGCTGCTTCACATTTTGTTCGGCCCACCATTTTAACAGCGCCGTGTAACTTTGGTCCGCAGGTTGGATTGGCCAATAAAGTTGCGGAGCCAGGTAATCGACCCAGCCGTTTGTCCACCATTTGCGCGAATCACAATAAATTTCTTCGAACATGTTTCCTGATTTCATCGACGTCGTGGCTGGAAATCCTGGCTTCCAAATTCCAAACGGGCTTACCCCGAACTTTACCCACGGCTTTTGCGCTTTGATCGATTGATAAGTCCGCTTGATGAATCCATTGACGTTTTCCCGACGCCAATCGCTGCGGCCCATTTTTCCACCTGAGGCAACGTAGCGATTCCAGCTCGCGTCATCTTTGAAGGGCAGGTTGATTTTCTTGGATTCATCTTTTTCAGCGTAGGGATAAAAATAATCGTCCATGTGCAGACCATCGATGTCGTAGCGGCGCACGATGTCCATGACGACCGCCAGCGAGTAATCCTGGACCGCTTGCTGACCCGGATCGAGCCAGAGATATTTTCCATACGGAATGATCATCCCGGGATATTTTTTTGTGACGTGATTCGCCGACGTCGTTGACTTTGATCCAACGATGCGCGCTCGATAAGGGTTGATCCACGCGTGCAGCTCGAGTCCACGTTTGTGCGCTTCGGCCACGGCGAATTCCAACGGATCGTAATAAGGCTGCGGCACGAGTCCCATTTGGCCGGTGAGAAATTCCGACCACGGTTCCAGCTTTGAAGCATACAACGCGTCACACGCCGGGCGAACCTGCAACACGATCGTATTCAATTTCATCTGCGCGGCGCGATTGAGAATGGCCAGCAACTCCGCCTTCTGTTCTTCGACCGGCAAATCGCGTCTCGATGGCCACTGGCTGTTGCCAACGGAGGGAACCCATCCTGCCCGGAATTCTCGCGACGGTTGTGGCGGAACCACGTTGGCTGCGCTGGACAAAATTGCAGCGAAGGCCAATGCCGCGAACAGGACGTTTCTGAACAACATGGTTAAAAGAATAATTGAGTTTTGATTTTCTTGGAAAGCCTTTGCCCGAAAATCTTTCATCCACGGAAGGCGGCGGAACGATGAACAACGGGCGATTGGGGAGTGGAAATCATTCCGCTTCGATTCAAAAACGACTCAGACTCGCCGCACACCAAACCATTTATGACATCGAAGCGGACTTGAAGTCCGCGCTCCCTACGTTCCAACAGCCTCATCTTTTCCTCGCCACGCAACAACTTCATCGTTCCCGCCTACGATTTGATCTCCAGACTCGTTTTAATTCACCATTGCCTGCTCCTTTGCCCGAAACTAAACTCAGCGGGACATGAAACATCAGCTCGATTTCGAGAAGCCGATTTTGGAATTGCAACGCAAGTTGGAAGACCTGAAGAAGCATCCCGAAACGCATTCATTGGCCGTCAGCTTTTCGGGCGAGATCGACGCCATCGAAAAGAAGATCGAAGAAACGCGCCGCGAAATTTTCTCTAACCTGACTCCGTGGCAGCGTGTCCAACTTTCTCGCCATCCCAAACGGCCATTTACCCTCGACTACCTCTCGCTTGCCTTTGAAGGTTTCCAGGAACTGCATGGCGATCGCCTTTTCGCGGATGACCGCGCCATCGTTGGTGGATTTGCGCAGCTCGGTGACAACAAGGTCATGGTCATTGGCACGCAAAAAGGACGTGACACGAAGGAAAATATTTTGCGCAATTTCGGTTCCGCTTATCCCGAGGGTTATCGCAAGGCTCTTCGTTTGATGCGCATGGCGGACCGGTTTGGTTTGCCGATTATCACGCTGATCGACACGGCGGGGGCGTATCCCGGAATCGGCGCGGAAGAGCGCCACATCGCCGAAGCGATTGCGGTGAATCTGCGCGAGATGATGCTCTTTGAAGTTCCAATTATCGCGGTCGTGATCGGCGAAGGCGGTTCGGGCGGGGCACTTGGGATTGGCGTGGCGGATCGCGTTTTGATTTTGGAAAATGCGTATTATTCCGTCATCAGCCCGGAAGGATGCGCTGCGATTCTTTGGAAAGATCGCGCGGCTGCACCGAAAGCGGCGGAAGCGTTGAAGATCACCGCCAAAGGACTTTTGGATTTGAAACTGGTTGATGAAATTATTCCCGAACCACTCGGCGGCGCTCACCACGACCATGAGCAAACGGCGGCTTCTCTCAAAACCCATTTGCTCAGCAACCTTGAGCAACTGCTGAAATGTTCTGCGACCGAACGCCTCAAAACACGCTACGAAAAATTTCGCGCGCATGGGCGGTTCTCGGAGAATGAGCTTGCCGCTCAAACTGCCTGACCCATTTTCACCACCGCACGATTGCGATTTGCATGCTTTATCCATTTACGTTTCGACCAATTTACAAGGAACGAATCTGGGGCGGGCGCAATCTCGAACGACTCTACGGCAAACCACTTCCGCCGAATATTTTGGTGGGCGAATCGTGGGAAATTTCCGATCGGCCCGGCGATGAAAGCGTGATCACGAACGGTTCGCTGGCCGGAAAATCCCTTCGCTGGCTCATCGAAAATCACCGCGAAGCGCTCCTGGGATCCGCGCTGCCTGCGACCTCCAAACGTTTTCCGCTTCTCATAAAAATCCTCGATGCGCAGGAAAAACTTTCTCTCCAAGTCCACCCGCCCTCTTCCAAAGCAAACGCGCTCGGTGGCGAACCAAAAACCGAAATGTGGTATGTCGCAGACGCAACTCCGGCTGCGGATTTATTCGTCGGATTAAAACGCGGGACGACTCGCGCTGAATTTGAGAAACGAATTCAGGATGGAACGGTGGCGGAATGTTTTCATCGCATCGGTGTTAAAAAAGGAGATGCCATGTTTCTTCCCAGTGGACGCGTGCACGCGTTGGGTGCGGGAAATGTGATTTTCGAAATCCAGGAAAATTCGGATACGACCTATCGCGTCTTTGATTGGAGCCGCGTTGATCACGAAGGAAAACCACGCGATCTTCACGTCGAGAAATCCTTGGCGAGTATTGACTTCGATGACATCGAACCAGCTTTGATCAAAGGTGAAACTGTCGAGCAAAACAGCATTGAGAATCGTCGCCTGGTTCATGATCAATTGTTCTCGGTCAATCTTTTCAAGACGACTGCCGCCGAAAACATCACGTTGCCAAACAGCGCCATGCAAATCATTGCCGTGCTCGAAGGAAAAATCGTCATCGAAGAAAACTCCACGCTGCTCACGCTTGGCCCGGGCCAATTTTGTCTCGTGCCGGCTTGTTGTAGAAATGTTTCGTTGCGCTCGTCCTCCGCCACTTCGTTCCTGAAAATTGCCGCCGGGCTTGACTGAGAAATCCGCCTTGTTTTTGCGTCGTCGCTATTCGATGTTCCACGCGAAATGAAATTGTTCCTCCAACGTTGGTTGATCAACACGCTCGCCGTGTTGGTCGCTGCTTTCGTGGTTCACGGCATCAGCTACGACAGCACCGACATGTATCTCAACGGCTCCAAAATTCCGATTCCCACTGGCTTGATTGTTGCGACGTTGGTGCTGGGGATTCTCAACGCGTTCCTGCGACCGATCCTTCTTTTGCTCTCGCTGCCGCTGCTGATTTTCACTTTGGGGCTGTTCACGTTAGTCATCAACGCCATCGTCCTGCTCCTCGTCAGTTGGTTGCTACAGCCGCATTTTGTCGTGGATAGTTTCGGCTCAGCGTTCTGGGCTGCGCTCGTCATCAGCCTCGTCTCGATGGTGCTGAACTGGATGACCGGCACGGGCAAAAAACAGGCGTCCGTGAAAAAGGATGTTTCCACCCCGCCGCGCGATGATGGCAACGGTCCGGTGATCGACGTTTAATTGTTTTTCGCAGGAAGAAAGATTAAGCCCAAACTCTGTAGTTGAGTCGGGAGCGCACGCGGGCCGCCAGTAGTGTTCGGCCAATGGTGTGCTGCGTGGCTATTGGAGGAGGCATTGGAAATTTCAGCGGAGTGTTTTGCTCGCCACGAAATGGTCACGTAG
>JAYVSV010000061.1:0-24732 GCA_043775015.1 Verrucomicrobiota bacterium | reverse complement strand
ACCCCCACCAAAGGAGTCGTCATGAATCCAATCACCCCAAACATCGAACCCCAACCCTTAACCCAACTCCGAAAAGCAGTTTTCGGAGGTTCCCATTATTGTAACAATTAAAAGCGCCACCCATGAGCAGCTTCCCATCCGGTTGCAACGCCACAGCAAAGACGCTCGTGCCCGTTCCACCAGAATTGAAACTCGAATCCAGCGAACCATCGGAATTCAGCCGCGCGAGCTTCAGACGTTGCACCCCATTGACCCAAAGAAAATCCCCGGCAATCCATACCTTGCCGTCGGGCTGAACTGCGGCAGTCAGAATCGTTGCGTCCGTGTTTGCGGTAACAAAACTGCCATCCGGTGTTCCGTCGCCATTGATTCTCCGAACCAAATTAGTCCCCGCCGCGCCGCTATGAACGACGATGCGTCCGTCCGCCATCGGTTGCAACGTCCGCACCAAACTGAAATCCGCTACTGGCGCTTGCACGAAGCTATTGTCCGGCGCGCCCGTGTTATCCAGTCGCACCAGATTCGTCCGCACACTTCCCGCCGTGGTCGTGAACGTGCCGCCGACTAGATATTTTCCGCCGGGGCTCTCCGCCGTGCAATAAACAAAACCGGAAATCGGTGCAGCGGCAAAGCTCGCGTCAGCAAGTCCATTGGTCGTCAGCATCACTACATTGTTCCGCTGGATGAATGCCGGGCTGAAATAAATCAGAGAAATCGATCCCACCAGCAGCGCGCGACCATCCGCCAAGGTAATGATCTGTCTGCCCTCGCCCGAACCGATGGTCGGTTGCGTCGCGGCAAAGCCGGTATCGAGGGTGCCATCACTGTTCAACCGGGCGAACTTGGCGCGCGGCGAACCGGCTACGTTGGAGAAATTTCCGGCAATCAACACCTTGCCATCTGCCTGCACCGCTATCGAGTTCACATAACTATCCGGCCCGGCACCCGCATTGAAATTGGTATCCACCAGACCGTTGGAGAGCAGTCGAGCGATGCGAACGCGGTTGGTTCCACCCGCCTGCGTAAAATCTCCGCCGATGATAATCTTCCCGTCCGGTTGCAACGCGATCGCTCGCACCCAGTCATTCGGTGTTGGCGCATTAAATGAGGCATCCACCGAACCGAGCGCTCCGAGAGCGTCGGTTCGAGAAAGGGCGAGGCAAGTGAGTAGAACCGTTACGCTTAAAGTTTGGCCGATTTTCATGATGGCTTTGAGTTGTTTGAATCCGAGGTTGTTCAGGGAGGATGACAGCTAAAACCTGCATGAAAGTCAAGCCTTCGGGCGGTCTTGAATCCGTTTTGGTTACCAATGCGGTGAGTGGGTGCTCCAGCGGCGGCTCTGCTCCAGCACCTCACTGGACGACGCGATAGAACCGTTGCGTTTGCGAGAGCGTCTCGGCGAAGGTAGCCGGGTTGCTGGAATTCGTAATGCTGGCCAGGTCATTCCAGGCCGGGTCGGTGAGTTGTTGCTTCCATTGCACACGATAAGTGGTGTTGGAAACAGTGCTCCACGCGAAACTAAATTTGCCATTCGTGATCGCGAGTGGAGTCAGCGGAACCGGACGCGCGGCAAAAATAGTATTGAGTAAATTCGCCAGGCGATGACCCCCTTCGGCCATGCGTTGTTCGGTCGTCGCCTGAGCCGTGTTGAGATAGTTGGCCGTGGGAGTGGAGCCGCGCGTGATCCCGACATAGGAAACGGTTTTTGCAAGGCTCAGTCCTTCTTGTGCCCAGACCATCGCGTTTGGAACGGTGCCGACATTTGCCACGAAGGGGGAATTTGTTTCCGCCGCCGCCGCCTTCGCAGCGAGCGCCGTCTGGCCGTTTGCAGTGAGCGGACGCGAAATGGAATTCGTGAGATAACCGCCGCCTGCATCCCAGAGAGAATGAAGGTTGCTCCAAATTCCGCCGCCGACGCTAAAACTATTGCCTCCGGCGTCGCCGGTAGGGGACGTAATGGAAACCGCCGTGGAACAATGCAGCGGTTGTTGGATGTCGCCCACGAAGTGCAACAAGTAACGCAAGCATGTGGCCTGGTTGGTTTGATCCGCCGTTCCACTTTGCAAAGTGGTGACGCATTGGTTGATCGCCTGCACGACATCGTATGGGTCTGCAACGACATTGTTGGTCGTGGTGCCATCGAGACTGAATGGCAAATCGATGTAGTGCCAGATGCCTGTGCCCAAAGAACTCTTGTGGTCGTCGGCCCAAACCGCTGCGGTGACAAAGGTGTTGTTCGCCGTGCTGCCGTAGGCCAGCGGCACACCAATGAGCGCGTCGCACTTTGCCTTCACAAAAGGGTCGAGGTGATTGTAGGCAATCTGCGAGACGACCATGTGACCTACCGCGTTCCAAGCCAGGGCGCGATGCGCCAGGCAGAAACAGAGGAAAAAAATCGTCAGCAACTTAGTCATACCAATATCGAGTTTACTTAACCTATCATCCCAATGAAATTATTTTATCCGTTTTGTTTCCGTTCGCGGACAGCTTGCGAAGATTTCCGTGTTTCGATAATTCTTCCGTCGCAACGCTTGACTCATTCCTGTTTCCCATGATTGACGCGCTCCCAAATAGTTTCGGATGAAGCGGAAAATGTTTCGACGTTTTGGCTGCGACCTGTTTCTACTTCCATACGACCACGACACCTATGAACCAACTCTGTGTGAAAATAAAACGTTCTTTGACCGTTATCATCCTCGATCGATTGCGCCGCGCCGGGCCTGCGCTTCCCGGATTGCTCCTGGCTCTGGGCCACATCTCTCACGCGGCGGAGAGCAAAACATTCCGCGCCGGCGCCAGCATCGTGGACATCACGCCAACGGATTTTCCCGTGCTCGTCAATGCCATGTTCACCGAACGCTCGGCGACGAATGCGGTGGATCGCCTCAACGTCCGCGCGCTCGCCCTGGATGACGGTTCGACGCGCCTCGTCATCGCCGTCGTCGATACGTGCATGGTGGCGCGCGACTTGATGGACCGCGCGAAAGATCAGGCGAGCAAAGCCACCGGAATTCCCACGGACAAAATGCTTATTTCTGCCACGCACACGCATTCCGCTCCGTCGGCGATGGGTTGTCTCGGCAGCCGCATGGATACAAACTACGCGGTGTTTCTCGTGCCGCGCATGGCGGAGGCGATCATCGGCGCGGTGAAAAATCTGCAACCCGCTCGCGTCGGTTGGGGCGTGGTCGATGATTGGGAACACACCTTCAACCGTCGCTGGATTCGTCGTCCCGACAAAATGCTCATCGACCCTTTCGGCGTGGAGAACGTTCGCGCGCACATGCATCCCGGCCACGAAAGTCCAGATGCCGTTGGCCCTTCTGGCCCCGTGGATCCGGGTTTGTCCGTGCTCGCAGTGCAATCGTTGGACGGCAAACCGCTGGCATTGCTCGCGAATTATTCCCAACATTATTACGGCTCGCCTTTGCTGTCGTCCGATTACTACGGGCGCTTTTGCAATGAAGTTGGCGCGCTGTTGAATGCGCCGGAACGAATCGGCACCAACGGATTCGTCGCGATGATGTCGCAGGGCACGAGCGGTGATTTGATGTGGATGGATTACAGCGCTCCAGCCAAAGACATCGGCTACGACGCTTATGCGAAAGCGATTGCGGGCGAAGTTGCGGAAGTCGTTCGCAAAATAAAATTTCAGGATTGGGTTCCGCTGAAAATGGCCGAACGCACGTTGGCCTTGAACTATCGCGCGCCGGATGAAGCCCGTTTGGAGTGGGCGCGCAAGACGGCACAAACCTTCGAAGGTCGATTGCCGAAAACGCTGCCGGAGATTTATGCGCTGGAATCCATTTATCTCCACGAGCGTCCGCGCACCGAATTGAAACTCCAGGCGTTGCGCATCGGCGAATTGGGCATCGCGGCTTTGCCGAATGAAGTCTATGCGATCACCGGTTTAAAGTTGAAGGCGCAGAGTCCGTTCGCGACCACGTTTAACGTCGAACTGGCCAACGGCGCGGAGGGTTACATTCCATCGCCCGAGCAACATAAGCTGGGCGGTTACACCACCTGGCCCGCGCGCACCGCCGGACTCGAAGTGCAAGCGGAGCCGCGAATGATCGAAACGGTTTTGAGCTTGCTCGAAGAAGTTTCCGGCAAGCCGCGTCGCGTCGTGACCGAAGTTCAAGGTGCTTATACCAAAGCTGTGCTCGATACAAAACCCGCCGCGTACTGGCGGCTCAACGAGAGCGTCATTCCCACCGCGCGCGACGCCAGCAGCCACGGACACGATGCAAAGTTTGAGGATGGCGTTGCGCTCTACCTTCCCGGCGCGAGTCGCACGATTGGTTTTCAGCCGCCGCAACCGGAGACGCCCAACGCATTCAGCGGCGAACAAATTAATCGCGCCCCGCACTTTGCCGGCGGACGATTGCAAGCCAGACTGCCGATCAAAGAAAATTATTCTGTCGAACTATGGTTTTGGAACGGCCTCACGAACAACGTGCGACCAGTGACCGGCTACTTCTTTTCTCGCGGAGCGGATGGCGACAAGTTGGCGGCGGGCGATCATCTCGGCATCGGCGGGACGCATCAGCCGGAGTTCGCCGGCAAGCTGATGTTTTTCAATGGCAACGAACACAATGTCGTTTTCGCCGGACACACGCAGATCGCGTGGCGCGAATGGCATCACGTCGTCATGGTGCGCGAGGGCAAACGCGTCACCGTTTATCTGAACGGGAATACGACACCGGAAATTTCCGGCGACGCGGAAATCGCGTTCGCTCAAGACGAGCCGTCGTTTTTTTTCGGTGGGCGATGCGACAATTTTGCGAACCTCGAGGGAAAGCTGGATGAAATTGCCGTGTATGATCGCGTGCTGAAACCGGATGAAGTCGCAGCGCACTACAAAGCCAGTGGTTTTCCGGCGCGTGCCGCCGGAGCTTCTGCGTCGCCTGTTGTCTCACCACCACTCTCGCCCGCCGAGTCGCTGGCGAAAATTCACGTGCCCGTGGGTTTCACCGCAGAATTGGTCGCCGCCGAACCGTTGCTGGAATCGCCCGTGGCGATTGATTGGGATGAGCGCGGACGCCTCTGGGTGGTCGAGATGGTGGATTATCCACTCGGCCTCGACGGCAAAGGCAAACCGGGCGGACGCGTCAGAATTCTCGAAGACACCAACGGCGACGGGCGCTACGACAAAACCACGATCTTCGCTGAGGGTTTGAAATTTCCCACCGGCATTCTCACCTGGCGCGACGGCGTGCTCATCACTGCTGCTCCGGAAATTCTATTTCTTAGAGACACGGATGGCGACGGCAAGGCTGATGTGAGCAAGGTGTTGTTCAGCGGTTTCCTTGAAGGCAATCAACAACTTCGCGTCAATGGTTTGCGTTGGGGACTCGACAACTGGGTCTATTGCGCGAGCGGTGCGCATGACCGCGGCTACGGCACGACGACGAAATTAAAATCGCACCTCAACGGCCAGGAATACGCCATCGGCAGCCGCGATTTTCGCTTCCGACCCGACACCGGCGAACTTGATGCGCAAAGCGGTCCGTCGCAATTCGGACGCAATCCCGATAACTGGGGCAACTGGTTTGGAGAGATGAACTCGTGGCCGCTTTGGCATTACGTTTTGCAGGATCACTACATTCGTCGCAACCCGCATGTGGCCGCGCCTGATCCAGTGCAGCAAGTCGTCACACCGAGAAACCCACAGGTGTTTCCCGCGAGCAAAGCCGAGAAACGTTTTCATAGTTTCAACGAAGCGGGACATTTCACCTCGGCTTGTGCGGCGACCATTTATCGAGACGAACTTCTCTTCGGCATGGGCAACACGCGACACGCGTTCACCTGCGAACCATTTCACAATCTCGTTCAACACAACATTGTCAGTGATGATGGCGTCACCTTCGCCTCACGTCGCGCGAGCGAAGAAACGCTCGTCGATTTTTTTGCGAGCGAAGACCGCTGGTGCCGTCCCGTGATGACTCGCACTGGACCCGACGGCGCGCTGTGGGTCGTGGACATGTATCGCTACATGATCGAACACCCCGAGTGGTTGCCGCCCGAGGGCAAGGCTGATCTCCTCCCGCACTATCGTCTCGGCGAGGAACGCGGTCGCATTTACCGCGTTTTTTCCAAGGACAAGGCACCGCGCAAAATGACGCCACTCGGCCCGCTCACCTTGTCGCAATTGGTGAACGCGCTCGATTCACCAAACGGTTGGCAACGCGACAAAGTGCAGATGTTGTTGTTGTGGAAAAAAGATATTGCCGCCGTGCCGCTGCTGGAAAAACTCGCTCGAAAAAGCAAAAATCCGCTCGCCCGTTTGCACGCGCTTTGCACCCTCGATGGACTGGGCGCACTCACGCCTGACCTCGTTGACTGGGCGCTCGGTGACCCGCATCCCGGCCTGCGCATCAACGCGCTGCGCCTCGCTGAATCTCGTTCGACTCCGCGAGTGGTTGCAGCCGCGACGAAACTGGTGGACGACCATGATCTCAAAGTGCGCCTGCAACTTGCCTGCACTCTTGGCGAATGGAAAAACCACGCCGCTGGAAAAGCGCTGGGCCGTCTCGCGGTCGCGAACTATGCCGACAAATTCATCATCGCCGCCGTCATGAGTTCCGCTCTCCCGCACAGCCTCGCGCTCGTCGATGCCGCCGTTGCTGCGGGCGGGCCAGCGCTGGTGTCTCTTTCGGAGCCGTTGGTCAACCTCTCGCTCGCCACCGGCCAACGCGATTCGCTCGCTCGCTTGCTCAAGCCGACCCTCACCGCGACGGCTGGACAATTCACATTGGCGCAAATGGATTTGTTCAGCCAATTCCTGGATACCCTGGCGCGTCGCAAAACCAACTGGCGTGCGTTGCAAAACACGGCGAACCACGATCCTCTGGCGCAACAATTGAAATCCGCGAACGCGCTTTTTACCTCCGCAAAACGAACCGCTTCAGACAATACCGAGCCGCTCGCGCAACGAGTCACTGCGGCCAGCCTGCTGGTGCGTGACGACAATTATCGCAGCGAAACTCTGCCGCTGCTCGCTGCGCTGCTCTCGCCCAAAACTCCGGGCGAAGCGCAACGCGCCGCGATCAAAGCGCTCGGCGTGAGCGGCGATGCGAGTGTGCCGGAATTGCTCGCAATGGCCTGGCCTGCGCTTGATCCCGAAACCCGACTCGGCGCGATTGATGAACTGTTAACCCGCGAGCCGTGGGCGTTCGAGTTGGCCAAGCGCATGGAGAGTGGACAAATTAACGCGAGCGCACTGGATGCGGCGCGACGTGGACGTTTATTGAACCATCCCTCGGCGCGTGTGAAAACCATCGCGCAGAACACACTCAATGCCACCGGCACTTCCACTCGCGCGAAGGTCGTGGAAGATTTTCGTCCGGCGCTGGCATTGCCGGGCGACGCGGCGCGCGGTTCGACTGTCTTCGCGGAACTCTGCGCTACTTGCCACAAGCTCGGCCCAGTCGGCAACGACATCGGGCCGAACCTGCAATCCGTCGTGAATCATTCGCCAGAGAAACTGCTCGTCTCCATTCTCGACCCGAATGCGAGCATCGAGCCGGGCTACACGGCCTACTCCGCGCAGTTGGCGGGCGGTGAAGAATTGTACGGCATCATCGCCGCTGAAACGGGCAACAGCTTCGTGTTAAAACTGCCCGACGGCAAAACGCGCACGCTCTTGCGATCCGACATCACCGGGCTCCACAGTTCAAATCTTTCGCTCATGCCCGAAGGACTGGAAGCGGGCTTAAACCAGCAAAAACTGGCAGACCTGATTCGGTTTCTGCAAACGCCATCGCAACGGTGAAAAAGCCTTTCCGTTCGGGACTTTTAACTATCGCGAAACCGGCGAAGAGAAAGGCCGACAGTAGTTTTCGTTCGCGTGTCTGGCGTATTTCGCGGTTCGCAGTGTCTCTCCTTGGCACACACTTCTTGGTTCCCGGAATAAACCTTGCTGGAAATTCGCAGGAGAGGTTTCATCAACCGATCAAAGCCGCCTTGAAAAAAATAATCGTGCCCGATGTTGGGTGCGAAGTGCGGCTTAAATAATAGTGTAAGGCGGCACTACACGTATGGGCAACTTCTACACCAACTACACACTGAGAGGTCCGAGTCAGGAGGCGGTGGCCACTGCGTTGGCCGGGCGCTCCGCCATTGTCACACCGGCGCAGAATGGCTGCGTTGTCGTCTTCGATGAGCAGTCGGACGACCAGGATTCAGTGGTCATCACTGAGCTTGCGTCACGCCTTTCTCGCGAGTTGCGCTGTCCTGTGTTGGCCGTCCTCAACCACGACGACGACATTTTCTGGTATCAGCTCTACCTGAGCGGCGAGCTGGCCGACGAGTATGATTCCTCGCCGGGTTATTTCGACGCTTCAGCCGAGCCATCCGCTCCGGCAGGCGGGGATGCTCAGAAACTCAGCAGCGCCTTCGGCGCTGCCTCCGCCGCGGAGATTGAGAGCATTCTGCGCAAGTCGTCGTTTGACGAGGGCGGCTACACGTTTGCAGTCGAGCGACACACCGACCTTGCTCGCGCTCTCGGCATCCCATCATTCGGAGTCGGCGCGGGATTTCGTTACGTCGCCGATGGAGAGTTGCCAGAGGGCTTGGATGAGGACGGCATATTGAGAGTTGGGGAGTCAGAGTCGTCAAGCGACGTCACCTCTTACACGGAATATCGGCACATTATCACGACTGACCCGAAAGTCCGGAATGGTGAGCCATGTATTCGCGGTTTGCCGATAGCAGTGTCCGACGTTTACGATTACGTCGTAGCCGGCATGACCCCAGAGCAGATCATCGCCAAGCATTCCGAACTCACCGTCGAGGATGTTATGGCCTGCTTGCTATTCATAGCACAACACTATCCAGAGAAATCATGAAATGACAAAGACCGTGTTGGCTAACCTCCAAGACTAGCATTGACAGACTGAGTCGGACGAAGGAGCGGCGATACTAGTCGTTGTTGAACAAGCCCCCGTCGAATTACCAGAAGCCTTTCCCGTTTCTCTTTCTTTTCGTTTTCCTTTTTCTACCGGTTCGTTCTCAACGAAGCAGATGACTCTCTTTTTTGCAGACAGTTTTAAGTCGCAATCAAAATTTCTTCCTGTCCGTGTCTGTTGAACCTGAACGCCGAAGCAGGAATGGGGAGCACACGCGTCCCGCGTGTGGGTTCGGGCGTCGCGCCCGAACTGTCGTCACACACGCTTTTCGGAATTTCCCGCACAGAGACATTTGAGGGACGAGGTTTTCGGCGCGACGCCGAAAACCACACGCCGGAGGCGTGTGCTCCCCGAAATGCAGGTGCGCATCTTGACACTGCTACGAACGGAGCGCCGACCTGTGGTCGGCTTTGCGCTGAATAAGCCAGCAAGGGGGCAAACCAACCCGCCGCTTGAAAAGTTGGGCCGAAAAGCCGGTTGCAAACCGGCGCTCCGTAGCAGTGTCAAGATGCGCACGAAATGCAGTTCCGCCTCCTGTTTCTATTTCGGAATTTGTGTTGAAGTGTCATGGTCTGCCAGTTCCATGTGCTCCGAGCTGATCGCCGCTCCGTGTTCATCGGTTAGGGCAAGGTAGGCCACGAGGGGACGCGACGAAGGTAAAATTGCACTGATTTCGCGGCCTTCAACCTGTGCGCTCACTTTCTCCCAAGTGCGTTTCTGCCAGGAGCCGGAATTCGTCGTGTAAAAGAGCGAGACTTCTTTCGGTGTGATTGCGCGATCCAGTTTCGCCATCAGTCGCCCGTTCGCCACGACTGGCGCACTGACTCGTGCGAGCGGCGGCTTGCCATCCAGGACACTATCCACAAACGCGTCCACCTCCGGGAACGTCCAGATATGTCCGTGTGGACGGTTCACCGCCACCGAGACGTGACGCCACTTCGCGGGCACGAGTCGATAGGACTTTTGATAGCTATCCAGCGGGTAGGCGAAGTCAGTGGTGCCATTCACGAAAAGAGTTGGGCATCGCACGTTGCCGAGATACTGGCTCGGGTCGAATAAATGCAACCAGAGCGTACGCGATTCCGGCGTCATCCGTGCCAGGGAACTATCCTTCCAAACACTGTTGTCGCCGAGGAACCCGCAGCCATACACCGGCACCGCCACTTTGAAACGCGGATCCACTCCCGCCACGATGCACGTGAGGTAGCCGCCCCAACTGATCCCGGTGATCCCGATGCGTTGTGAGTTCACATCCGGCAATGAGCGCAACAACGAGTCGCCTCGCACCACATCCGCGACCGCGTGATACGTCCACATCTCGCGCACTTGAGCTTCGGTGAAATTATGAAATTTCTCCCCGTCCGCCTGGTCCGGTCCGCCGTCGGGCAATCGACCGCTCGGCCCGTTCCCGGAAAGATCCATCGCCAGCGCTACGTAACCCTTCTTTGCCCAATGCTCGGCCCATTCCTTGAACGCCTTCCCTCCTCCGCCATGCACCAGCACCATCCCTGGAAGTTTTCCGACCGAACGCGTGGCTGGTCTGCCGAGGTAGGCGAACACCCGCGTTGGTTTCCCATTGAACGGCTCTCCTTCGTAAAACAATTCCTGCACCAACCCATTTGTCGCACCCCAAGTCACCGCTGGCGGTTTCGACAACGCCTGTAAATTCCACGGCCCTGTCCGTGTTGCATCTGAAAACGTGGTGCAACTGGTGATGAGCGCGGCGAGAACAACAACCGCACACGACCATCGGGCCACGCGGCGGTTCATGGAAAAACGACGGGGTGAGCCAGGAACGTCGGGAGCCGTCTTGTGTGAAAAAGTAAATTGCATGGCGAAGAATGTTCGCTCCCGCCCAAACCGTCAATCTGCGTCGCCATGTTGCCCAAGGCTAACGCATACCAATTTTGATCGGGTTAAATCCGTCTCCTCCCGCCACTGCGGGATTGTCCCTCCGGGACAAACGACAATAGGCCACGTCCCGCAACGGCGGGAGTGGGTTGGGCGTTGAAGGGAAAACAAAGTCCCGCAGGGACGGCCGAGTCTTGTCTATTCAGCCGTTCCTTCGGAACTCGGGCCAATCACATCTTTTTCCCGGCGTTGAAACGCCGGGCTATTGTCATGTGTCCCTCCGGGACAAAAAATAGCGGCGTAGATTGGATTGCGCAAAATTGATATGCGTCAACCCTGCCATGTTCACGCAAAGGTTTTTCCCGGCTGCCGCGCCCCATCAACATCGCGAGGCAAACTGCGACGTTCGCGCGCCAGTTTATTCGTCGAACCTTTTTTCCGAACGTCGGTTTTCAGAAACCTTCGACAGAAGATCGCGATTAAAATAACGCGCGTTTCAGGCCAGATCCAAGTGTGCATCAATCATCGGTTGCCTAGAGCGAATCAATTATTTTTTCGTGAGTTCGCGAAGCGCGCCATCCGTGGCTTCGAGGGTTTTGGCGATGTCCGCTTCGCTGTGCGCAAAACTGATGCTGCCTTGTTTGACGATCACCGGAAAATGATAGATGCCGCGTTCGATCAACGCGCGGCGATAGCGGATGTCGAAAGCCGCATCGTGATTTTCGAGAATGTCCCACCAATCGCTGGGTTCAACTTTCGAGAAATAAACGCAACTCGCGCTACCGACGCGGCTGATGACCGCTGGCACGCCGTGACGCTGGAATAATTCCTGTTGCCCGGCTTCGAGACTTTGCGCGAGCCGTTCGAGTTTTCCGTAAACATCGAGTTCTTTGCTCATCAATTTTTTTAAACAAGCAATCGCGGCGGCCATTGGAACCGGATGACAATTGTAAGTGCCGGCGAGAAGAACTTTTTTCTTCGCGTCGTTGCTCAGAGCCAAATCCATGTAAACCGATTTGCCCGACATCGCCGCGAGAGGAAAACCGTTGGCGACTGCCTTGCCGTAGGTTGAAAGGTCTGCCGTCACTCCAGCAATCGCCTGATAGCCTCCAAGACTGGAGCGAAAACCGGTTTTGACTTCGTCCAGAATAAGGAGAAAACCGTGACGATCCGCGAGATCGCGAAGACCTTTCAAGTAACCCGGCTTCGGTTTCACCACGCCGATGTTTTGCAGCACCGGTTCGGTCATCAGAGCGGCAATGGAATATTTTTTGGCGATGTGTTCCACTGCCGCGAGGTCGTTGAAAGGAATTGCGTGCGTGAGCGCCTGTTCTTCCGGCGGGATGCCAGCGGTAATTGGAACGAGCGGATATTCATCGCCGTGGATCGCTTTGCCGCCGAGCTGTTCGCGCGTGCTCATCAAATTCGTGGCGACGGCGTTGTGATGTCCATTGTATCCGCCCTGCATTTTGATGAGGTGCGAACGGCCGGTCCAGGCGCGTGCGACGCGAATGGCCTGCGACGTCGCTTCGGAACCCGTGTTGAAAAATTGAACTTTGTCCGCGTGCGGAACGGCCTGCAAAAACAGTCGCGCGAGTTCGCCTTCTTCGGCCGTCGGGCCGCTGCCGTAGTTGGAAAGATGGCGACGCATCGCCTTGATGACGGCGGCAGTTTGGTCGTCGTCGCCATGCCCCAAAATGTAAGGGGCAAAGCCGGCGTGGTAATCAATGTATTCATTACCATCGACGTCCCAGAGCCGCGAACCCTTGGCACGAGCGAAGGCAATGACCGGATCTGCTTTACGATTCAGCGAAGCGAGACCGCCGGGAATCAGTTGCGAATTTTCGGCAAGAAGTATTTGTGATTTAGGCCAGTTCATTTGGGTAATTGGTTTTGTTCCGCAACAATTTCAACATTCGATTTTGCAATGGGTTCTACGAAAAATAAAAGCACTGCGCAGACGATCCGGCACGCTGGAATAATCCGGCTGACGTCAACGTGCGTGGCGCTCAATGCGCCGCCAGCATAGATCGTCACGCCTCCAATCAGGCAAGCGAACATATTTATTATTTCGTAATCTGTGCGCGATAATGCGCGTCGCCACCCGACAAAGAATCGGCTCCATCTGCCGTGAGCGCGCACCGATGTGATGCGGCACTTCCAGGGACTGTGAACCACTCCACCGCGTTTGGAAAACAACTCAGCATAAACCGCGCACTTGGATTCAGAAGGCAGGAGCGGGGAGCCAAAAATCGGACGCGAATTGGCCTGGTATTTTTTTATGGTGAAATTTAACGGGCACTGAACACTCAAAATGTATTTCCGAAGGTTTTTGAGATGGTGGGCCCGCTCGGATTTGAACCGAGGACCAAGCGATTATGAGTCGCCTGCTCTAACCGCTGAGCTACGGGCCCAATTTAATAGGTAAAAGCGCCGATTTTATTATCTCGATTTTTCAGATTGTATCCCGCTTTTGTATCCCGCACGATGTTGTTGCTTATGACAACGCTATTCGCAGATACAGGGCGGGATACAAAACCCGCAAAACCTCCGCGTGATGCAACCCTTTCGCCTGATGGAAAATGGCGTTCGTTTCCAAAGGTTAATAACTTACTCCAATACGTCAGCACAGGCACGTATTTTGGTAGAGTGAAGATTGAGGGCAAGACATTTCGAGAGAGCTTAGAAACTGATGTATTCACAACGGCCAAACTACTTTTGGGCGATTTCATTAAGACGAAACGGAAACGCGCCGCCCGTCCGCTCTCAGGAACATTCGCGGAAGCGCGCGTTCTTTATGAAGCGGACTTGGAAGCTGAACACTCATTGAAAGAAACGAGTAAACTTTACCGCCGCAAGTGCATCAAAGCGTTAACGAAGTCATGGAAGGAACTTGATGCAACACGGCCAGCCAAAATTACCGAAACGGATTGTCGCCTTTGGGCAGCACGGTTTGCGGCTGAATACAGTCCATCAGTTTTCAACAACACGTTAAGCACACTCCGACAAATTTTAGAAAGAGCAGGAATCGGTCACGACGAAAATCCGGCGCGCAAAATCAAACGCCTCGGAATAAAACAGAAAGAGCTTCACTTGCCAGAGCGAGAACAATTCCACGCAATACTTTCAACGGTTGAAACAAGTGGCGCGGGGCGAGCGCGACATTGCGCGGATTTTATTCGTTTTCTAGCGTTCTCTGGTTGCCGTTTGAATGAAGCGCGGCAAGTGCGCTGGCAGGATATAAATTTTGAAAAAATGGAAATGCGCGTTCACAACAGCAAAAGTGCTAAAGCAACGAGCAAACCGGATTTTCGTTTCGTTCCCATCATTCCGTCAATGATCGAACTATTGACCCGATTAAAAGAAAAAAATCACACGCCAGATTCGCCGGTTTGCATGGTGGGAGAGTGCGAAAAATCCTTAACGCGTGCCTGTAAATTACTCAGTGCGTCACGCATTACACACCACGACCTGCGGCATTTATTTGCCACTCGTTGCATTGAATCAGGCGTAGATATTCCGACGGTCAGCCGTTGGCTTGGACATTCTGACGGCGGCGCGCTGGCAATGAAAACTTACGGTCACTTACGCCGCGAACACTCGACAGCAATGGCACAACGTGTGACTTTCGGAACTGAAAATAATCACTAAAAGAATTACGGATGAAAAAAATTACCCCGAACGTCTTAAAAAAAGCGAGTCCGTCAAAAGATCGCGGAAAACCGCTCTCCGAAGAACGAATCCCGCCCGGTTTGGAATTTCTTGCGGATGTAAAAACATTAACAGATGTTTTAAAAATACTATCTCCAAAGGCAACGAATCTGGATGGATTCGCAGCGATTTTTTCCGGCATCCATTGTGATATGGGGATCCCCATACCCACTTGGGCAACGTTAGCAGCGAAAATTTTTTGGAAAGCTGTTGGCCTAGACCTAACATCAAATTTAGAAGATGAAAACCCTTCTGACGTTGGTAAATGGGTTGGTTTTGTAGAAGAAGCGTCAGCCTCCGATGTTAAAGATAAAACCTTGAACAGCGTTAACGTAAAAAAGGCCATCACTTATTTTTGCGCAACTGAAAAGTCAAAGGCGGCAAATTCCTCTCCCGAAATATCCAAACAATTTTTTGACGAACGGGTTAATGGGAAAAAGTGTGTAGAGAAAAGTAGTTTTTTGCCTCAACGACCGATTGTATATTTTTTTATTGCTACACAGTGGCGAGAAATCGAAACATTTAATAGCTCAGGAGAACTTCATAGATCTCTTTTGAATTTGAAAATAATTCTTCCCATGACTGATGCAGCAGAAACGCGGAAAGTTTGCCGATCTGTCGGTTTAAAATTTGCATCCAAAGCGGGACGACCACTGAAAAAAAATAATCCGGTCACTCAGGAAATATGTTAGACCGGTTTTCTCAAATTGTTCTAAACCGGTTTCGCACCTTTTAGACAAGCCGTTTTTCTCCTTCGTCGCCGCACCTAGTGTGACGACGTGATAACCACATTAAACGATAGCACTGGGCGAGTTGAAGCGAGCGAAAGCGAAGCAGCAACATCGCATAACCTCATAACTGCAACCCCCCTTCCCCGTCTTGCATTCACGATGCGAGAAACGGCGGCAATTTTGGGCGTCTCTTACATAACGGTTCACCGCCTTTTGAAGCGCGGCAAATTGCGCGCCTCCGACGCCATCCGCAACAAGGTTATTCCGCAAATTGAGATCGAAAGATTTCTTCGCGATTCCATCAAAACCAATTAACGCGAAAAAATATGAGTCTTGAATTTAAGGCAGTGAAGGAAGGCAACGCCGTTGCCGAATGGGTTAAAGAATCAAAAGGCAGGTCAGGCGTTTATATCATTCGTGAACGCGGATTTTTAGGCGACATTCTTTATGTTGGCGAAAGTCACACGGGACGGCTTTACACCACGCTCTTGCGCCATTTTCAACAATGGACAGGACCAACCGCAGGACCAACGTTTGCAAATTCTGATGTTGAAGTTGCGATTGTGCGAACACCAGCCGACAAAGCTCTGGAAACACAAAACGCAATCATAGAGGAATACGAACCAAAACTTAACGTCATCGGAAAACCCAAAGGATTTTGGGAAACATTTTTTTCCTGACCTATGGAAACTGGCAACGAGAACTTGGTTGCGGGTGAGGGAGAACGAATCTCCAAACTTGGCGCAATTCAAATCCACAACGAAGAACGCCTTGCAACTGTGCCTCTCTATTATTACGCAGAGCGCAGCGCATGGTATGGAGCCGACGGAAACGGCGCGTTCTCTAAATATTCCGACTCACACGCAAAATCATACGTCGCAGAATTTGGCTTTCACAAACGAACGCAGGACGCGCAGGGCAACACGCCCGTTGATCGTGCCATGCTTTATTTGCAGCAAAGAAATCGGGTTTCGTACGCAGGACAACTTGCAGGATATACCGCAGGAATTCACAAAATTAACGATTCTCGAATTTTAATAACGGATTCGCCGCGCATTATTCAGCCGCAACCTGGAGAATGCGCAACCATTCGGCTTTTAATCGAATCTTTGTTTTTCGACGAGCAACACAGAGGACAGGCAACTTACTTCTACCTATGGCTTTCAAAATCGTTTCAAACCTTTTTCCAACGCATAACGGAAAACGAAACGAAGAATTTTCGCCATTGTCCCGCGCTGGCAATTTTTGGCCCACGCGGATGCGGAAAAACCGCTCTGATTGATTTGATAATTGCTCCTTTGTTTGGCGGCAGAAAAGCCGATCCAATGAATTATTTACGAGAGCCAAAATTTAATAAGGAATTATTCGCAGCGTCAATTTTGGTTCTTGATGACAAAGGAGCGTGCGCAAGTTCCACCGAACGCAAACAGCGTGGCGAAGGCATAAAAGATTTAATCTGGAAACCCGATCAACGCATGGAAGGCAAAGGCGTTGACGCTTTGAATTTGCGCCCGTTTTGGCGGCTTGTCATTGCAGGAAACGACGATGATGCAGGATTGCAGGTTTGCCCCACACTTTCGCCAAGCCTCGAAGATAAGTTGCTGATTTTACGCGCAACAAAAGCGGAACAGTTGCCCGAAACAAACGAGGAAAACGACGCGTGGGCAGCCTCAATCGCAAAGGAACTTCCGGCGTTCGCAGCCTATTTGCTTTCTTGGCAAGCACCCTTTGGCTTAACGCTCGATCCTAGAACGCGGCTTGTAAATTTTCAGCACCCGCAAATTGTTTCCGCGTTGCGCGAATTGCAGCCAGAAATGCGTCTCTTGGAGTTGATTGACACCCTCGACTTGATTGATTGTGAAAAAGAGTTTTGGGAAGGAAAAGCATCAGAATTTGAAACTGCCTTGCGCAGAAAAGATACTCACGGAATCTATCAAAATCATTTTGGCGGCTCCTCAACTGGTAGAATGCTTTCGGAACTCTCTCGCACGAATCCAGACAGGATTAAGAAAACCGATAGGCAAGGCACGTCACATTACAAAATCTTTCGCGCAAAATAAATTTTACTATGCGTTATTCAAATATCCCCCTCTATGTCCCTCTCTCTCCCTCATCGGAAAATGAAAAGAGGAAGTAAGAGGGTAAAATTTAGGGTTCATCGGCGCGCGCATCCCATCGCATAGGGAAAAAATGCCGGTGACGATGCGGCTTTAAATAAAGCTTGCGACCCGAAAAAACCGACGGTCTTGCGAGCCGTCGGATTTTTTTTCCCGCGAATTATTTTGTGAATATTTTCTGCGAATTTTTAAAAAATAATTCTTTTATTCTCATTGGGAAATTAAATTAGCGAATTTCCTACGTTAAATTGAATTTTCCGTTAAGCGTGCGGAAACTCTGCAAAAAATGGAATTAAATGCCGCTCTCCTGTGTAAATACGTTGCGCTCTCCTGCGCTACTCGCTGCGCTCTCTCCAGTGAGGGTTTTGCTTTTTTTCTGCGCTCAGATGCGCCGTTATCCTGCAATCGACCTGCGCTTGTCCTGCGCGACAATGCCGCGTCAACGGTTGACGCGTGTCGCAGTGCCGCAAAATACCGCAAATGCCTCGTTTCCCTCGTATGTCGCAGCGCGACACGCCTCTGTGTCGATGCCGCGACATGCCGTTTTACGGGACTTCCGCCATTATTCAATTAGTCCGGTTGGAAATTTGCGAAAGAAAATCTGCGGGTTTTACAATGCGGAAATTCAAGCGGTGCTTCATGGAAAGCAAATCATCATCGCCGGAAATTAGAAATTCAGCGTTAGAAGCAATCGCGCACGCGATAAACGGATTATCTTTTAGATCGCGACTGGAAATTTCGCCAAGCTCTGCGGGTTGAACTTTGATCGCCGCAAGTTTGAACCATGCGAGCCATTCCGAAACTTTTGGTTTTAATGGATAACGCTGCGGAGCGTGCGGCAAAATATCCTCATACTCTTTCCAGATTTCATTTGTGATCGCAGGACGGGAGAAACCAAGCGCAACGGATTGAAGGCAAAGCAGCGGTTTGCCGCCGAAATAGAGCGCGGAATAAATAACGTTGGTATCAAAGACGGCAATAATCATTTGCGGGCTTTGGCGCGGCGCGTTTTAATTAACCGATTTATTTCAGCGGACTCTTTTTCGGTCGCATCGCGGCCAAGACCGCCGCTGGCCTTTACCAGTTTTTCAAAATTAGTGCGCAAAAGAATTTCACTCTCCAGACGGCTTAAACCAGCGCGGACAACCTCACTGGCATTGGCAAAGCGGCCTGACTCGATCAAATTTTCAACGATCTTTTCGTAGTGCGAAGTTAATGAAACATTCATGCCGTTACTATAACAATAGATAACATTAGATGTCAAAATTCCAAATCGCGGCATTTTCATCTAAGCCGTATGGCACCGGGCGCGTATTTGTGGCGATATTGACGGTGTTTGACAACGTTTGACGATTTTGCACCTTAATCAGGAATCGCTGCTTTTTCCGAAACCTGCCTCTTATGGAGTAGCTCCCTGCAAAGGGTGTTCCGAAAGGAACTAGGAAACGGGGCGATTCTTTTTTGCAGACTTTGGTAAAGCGAACTCAACTGAGAATCCAAGAAGGATTTAGGCTGCGATCAAACTGCCTTTTTCCCGCAAACGCCCAATGCCTAGAGACAAAGCGGCTTCAATCAAAACTTTGATTGTCGAATTGCAGTTTGCAAAGTGAAGTTTTGACAAAACTTCCGGGCTTTGGCTGACAAGATTCGCAATCAGCGCATTGGCAAACGAACTGTTCATATTGCGAATACCCTCAAAATCCAAAACGATTTGGCTATGGGAATGCACGAAAGGATCAATCCGCGCGTAACGAAAAGCGGCTGCTTTTTCACCGTCCGCGAGGAAATTTCCAAACTCGGATGAAAGTTGGATGTGCAGGTTCACGTAAAATACTTAGCAAGGTTTTGGCCGTTTGGCAACAAGCCAGACGCATTCTTTGCATGGTGCAACAATTCCGCGAAGCCATGAATCTTTGCCCGTGTAAAAGACAAGGCGCAAATCGTGCCTTGAAAGTCGTTGGTCAAAGTTCGTTGCACCGCACCCGCGCCCGTTTTTTGCGAAACTACTCCACTGCCGCTTGCCATAAAAAATTGCCCGCCGGTCATTTCGCTCAACTCTTTCAAAAGTGTCAGCCCGACACCTGCATTGACCGATTCACCCCACGGCGTTTTTAGATGCAGCTTCGATGAAACTTTTGGGCGCAACGCCAGATCAATCGCGTCAACATCCGTCATTTCGGGGGTCAAAAGCGGTGAGCCATTTTCGGTGAAACTTCTCAATACACCGATTCCATAATCCGCAATCGCAACCCTGATTAAATCTGTCCTGGCGGTATATTGCGCCATTGTGAAACCCGGCGCTTTGGCGTGTTGTTTTACGTTATTCGCTAATTCCGAAACCGCATATTGCATCAAATCAAACAAACCGCTTTGCTCAGGATCATCCACGTCCGCATCAGGAAAAAGACAGTAAGCAATATCCGTCGAAAGCTCTTCCACCGTCGCCGAGCCTTCCCCGCCGATGCGTCGCAATTCAACAAACCGGCTTCCGGCATCATGTCTGCGAAATTCTTCCGTAAGTTTTATGCCGCAATGCTGAAAGAAGTTAATGCGTTGCAGATAGCGAAATGCCGGACAGGTTTTGCAATTGTGGAAAACGACTTTTTTATTTTGATTCAACCAACGATGCGTTTTCGCCAAAAGCGTGACCAACGCGCCGGGTGTCCAAAAATTAACCGCCGCAAAATCCAGCGCAATTTCATCTTCACCGTTTCCAGCGCCGAGCGTGTTTAGCAGATCGGGAAGATGCGTTTCGTAAGCGTGAGCGGGCAAGGCAATGATTTTCATGCTGCTCCTTCCACGATTTTTATTTCGTCTTCTGTTAGGCCGTAGAGTTCGTAAACGAGCGCGTCGATTTGGCGATCAAGCGAAGCGCATTTGTTTTCAAAATAGGTTTTGTCTTTGTCCGTTTGCGCACTCGCCAGACTTTTCTTGGCTTCTAACATTTGCTCAACCATTTGAACCATGCGGTCATGGCGAGTTTTATCTTCTCCTTTGCTGAACTCAATTTCGGGCAACGGCAAACTGGCGAGTTCTTCGCTTTGAACATGCAGCGTTTGAAAAGTCGTTCGATAGTAAAAGTGTAACGCTTTGGAGTTAATAAATGCCGTAACAAATCTCAGATCAAGTTGAGATGGCTTCTCTGTTTTCGGAATTACAATTAGCACGTCTTTGACATAAAAATTTTCCGCGTCGTAAGTCCCCGCAAAATCCGTTGACGTGTCTTTGACTAAAATTTTTGGTTGTTCAAATCTGCGCGGCTCACCAGGGCGGGCAGTTGGTTTGTTAGCTCTCATTTTGGCGGGGACATACCAAACGAACTCGTCTTTATACTTTGTTTCGTAACGTTTTACGTCGTCGCCTCTTAAAAGCGGTCTATCCTCTTTGTGCAATCCTTTTGAATGGTGCAGAAATTTGTCATCGTCGGCGGTTTTAAGTCCAAAGCAAATATCGAAATTTTTACCAATAAGGCTTCCGCGCCGCATCTTGACTTTGATCGTCTCTGTTTCGGGAGAAATGCTAATATCGAAAACATTTTGAAACGTTGTGTGAAATGTTTGTTGGGGAATTTCCTTCACTTCTTCAAATTCAGCACCGCCGAAAACCTGTTTAGCTCGAAGAATTCCTATTGACTGCTTTTTATCTGCTTCTCCCTTTTCAAAAACGAACATTCCTGTTGAAACCTGCGCCTCTTTGAAAACGTTGTAAGGAAGTTCGATCAATTCCATTACGCGATGATTTTTCAAAATAAAGCGGCGCAATTCCTGAAAACTATTTAAACGCAACCAACCTTGCGAAACTATGTAGCTGAACCGTCCACCCTGATTCAGTAAAGAAGTCGCTCTTTCCATGAAACAACAATAGAGGTCTGATTTATGAGTGAACGTTGGATAATGTTTCCAGAAATATTGTTTTGTAATTGCATCAAGGTTGTGCGGACGCACATAAGGCGGATTGCCGACAATTGCATTGAAGCCGCCTCGTTTCATTATTTCGGGAAAGGCGTCTTTGTAATTCATCGGGTTCAACTTTTTTTCTTCGGCTCTTTCAAAAAGTTGCCCGTCTAAAATATCTGTTCCGATCAATGAATTGCCACATACGATATTTTTACTCAAAGTCGGCAAAAGGGCTTGTTGCTCGAAATCTAAATAATATTGCCGAGCGGAAGCGGGCGTTTCGTCTTGAAGCAATTTTAGGTAGAGGGAAAGTTGCGCGACTTCCACGGCCTGCGCGTCAATGTCCACGCCGTAAATATTGTTCAGTAAAATATCGCGCTTCTTTTCGAGCGTTAAATGCAAACCGTCCTCGCGCTGCACGCAATCGGCTTTGTCTGCTTTTTTTCCTTTGCCGATTTTCGCTTTGCTGCGGTTCTGCGTGTAATACTTGGTGTGATAGCGCAGCAAATAATCGTAAACACCCAAGAGAAACGAACCACTGCCGCAAGCAATGTCCGCAAAACGCATTTCGGAAATCTGCGCGGGCGTTTTTCCTTCGATCAATTTGCCAACGGTATTTTCAACAATGTAACGAACGATGTAATCCGGCGTGTAATAGACACCGCCCGCTTTGCGCACTTCTGGTTTTTCTTCAACCTTTGCGCGTTTGTCGGTGGTCGTGATGACCTTGCCGAGAAAGCGTTCGTAAATGCTGCCGAGAATGTGAATCGGAATGGCATTGAAATCGTAAGGAGAATTTAAGTGGCAAAGTCGTTCGCAGATTTCTGAAAAATCGCCGTCGGCAATTTTGAATTTCGGCGAATCCAAAATCCCGTGTTCCTTGTAAACGATGCCGTTGTAAATTCCATCCAAGCGGCGCGATTCGGCAATGAAATCCTGCCATGCGGTTCCTTTCTCACCAAAATGCGCAATGCGATTTTGCGGCTCAATTGCTTTGTCCTCAAGGAAGCGGAGAAAAACGAGACGGTCTAAAGTGCGTTGCGTGAGTTCCGTTAAGCATTCGCCGTCCAGATCAGGATTCTGATTTTTGAAAGCGCGGGCAAGGTGTTCGCGGTGTTCGTCCAATTCTTCAAGGAACGCTTCGTCAATGCTTTGAAAGCCGCCTTTGAACAAACCGCGTTGAACCGCTTTGCCGCGTTTCTTTGGAAGTGTTTCGGCAAATTTTTCAATTGAACCATTGGCAACGGCTTCGCGGGAAAACAGCCAGTAAATTTCGGCGAACTTTTCTTTGTCCTCGTAATGGCTGAAATGATATTTGCGGATGCTCTGCGAAAGCGCGGTGTCGATGTTTGGTTTGAAACGGCAATCAGCAATCTCGAATTGTTCAAAATCATTCAGGACAGCAATCGGCGTTTGGCTGTTCCATCCGTAACGAACGGTTTGAAAATAATTATCAGCCGTCGCAATGTCGCCGTGCGGCTTTTTCGCTTCGACGTAAAATTTCACGTCGCGATAATTCGGCGCGAAATAAAAAGCGTAATCGGCGCGACGCTGAGAAACGCCGTGTTCCTTCCGTTCAACTTTGACTTCCTGCTCGTAAGGATTCTTTTGCGTGTCGTGGTTTACATCCCAACCAAGAGCCATCCAAAACTTGTCGATGAAATCACGCCGCGCTTCCTGTTCCTGATACGCGGGGGAAAGATAAAAATTTTCGTTCGCTCTAAAATCAGCAACGAGTTGTTGCACCCGTTCAAATGCGGAATCAAAAGATGTTTGCAGCATTGCGCGGAGCGTATCAAACGAGCGAAGAAAGGCGCAAGCGCGACAAAACCAAGTTTGTCAAATCGTGACAGGGATACAATGGGATACATTTGCGAACAATCGGTAAGCCATAGTAAACCAAGTCTCTTGCTCTAACACGGTCAAAACGTTGTATCCCGCATTGTATCCCGCGCGTGTTTTTTTGAAGCAAAACGAGAAAACGGAAGTTAACGCAGGAAATTTATTTTCGATTTTTACCTCTGAAAGTTAAGGCCAGCGAAATTGAGGAAAAGGGAGAAAACTTCGTTTTGAAATTATGAGTCGCCTGCTCTAACCGCTGAGCTACGGGCCCGAACCAAAGTGAACGCCGATTCATTGAAGTCGTTCCCGGCGAAGAGGTCAAGCGAGCGAAATTTGTTCGTCCATCAGATCGGCGGGGAAACTGTAGGCGGCGACGGCGGCATCTAATTTCTTGTGCGCCCAGACCAGCCACGCAGGACGTTTGTTGTAGAGTTTCGTCAGCGTGCAGTCTTTGAGTTTCGCAGCGCAATCGGCGGCGCGCGGTTCCAGGCGCGGATAACGCACCGTGCCGATGCTGTTTTTGACAGGATGAACAGGATGCTTTTTTGAATCCTGTAAATCCTGCTTATCCTGTCGAACAATGTGGCGCGCCCACGGGCCATGCAGCGAGCCGGGGAATTCCAGATTTTTTTTCACCGTCGATTCCGGCTGATTGAGCCAGCGTTCGCGCAGCTCGTTCAACTCTTTGGCGGCGGCAATGACTTGGGACAGGGTGTCGCGCGAAGGACGCGAAGGGGACGAAGGTTTTTCTTTCCCTTCGCTGCCTTCGCGAGCTTCGCGCGACATTTCCGATTTGCCGGTGCGATACGGCGCTGGCTCTTCGCGCAGGGTGATGGGGCATCATGTTTGGGTGGGTTATAATTCAACTGCCAATCTGACCCGGCCACCGACGGTGGCAGATGGGTAAAACACCCCATGGTGTCCGCACTTCTTTCCGGATTATTATTCGGAGATGTTTAAAAAGAAATCCCACAGCAGCTTCACATCTGGAGGTAACTCATCGCTGAAGTCCATGGTTTTGAATTCACTTTCATGGCTTGGCAAGAAGAAGCTGGCGTCAACAATCTAATTATTATGCAACAAATCAGTGTACTGCTCGTGGACGATCATACGATAGTTCGCGAAGGACTTCGCGCTCTGCTGGACGCCGAAACGGACATCACGGTAGTGGGTGAAGCCGAAACAGGGCGGCAAGGCGTGCAAATGGTGAAGCAACTGATGCCGGACGTTGTCGTGATGGACATCGCCATGCCGCTGCTTAATGGACTCGACGCCACCCGCCAGATCATCCGTGCCGTGCCCGGCGTCAAGGTGCTCATCCTCTCCGCCTTCAGTGATGATGCCTTCGTGCATAAAGTCTTGGCGCATGGCGCCCTCGGCTACCTCGTCAAGCACACAGCCAGCAACCTGCTGCCGGAGGCCATCCGGCGCGTTCACTCGGGCAAACCCTTCCTCAGTCCCAGCATCTCCGAGCGGCTTTTTCATCATCAAAGAAAAGCGCGTGCGCGTGGCGACCTGAACCCAGAGATCAAGCACCCCAGCCTCACCCAGCGCGAGCGCGAGCTGCTGCGACTCATCGCCGAGGGCAAACCTCGGCGGTCCTCCACGGGGGCCTGATTCACACTGCACCGAGTAGTCCCTCTGATTGATGCCGTGCGGCTGGGGCACGTTTGTG
>JAYVSV010000060.1:0-14253 GCA_043775015.1 Verrucomicrobiota bacterium | reverse complement strand
CGCCCGCGCGTCCTTCCGCCCAGAGCGCTTGATATTTTAGCCAAGCCCCGGCGGACAGGAATGTCCGCGCTCCCTTCCTTCACCCACTTTTAATCACACCCTGAAAAGCACGTTCAACGAATGACGTATTGACAAAATCGGCGCGGATTTATTACATCGTTACGTGTTTTTCAGGAAAAAGGGCAATCCACGGGATCTTTATTATTTATTCCCAATCTCCCGGGAAGGGAACCGCCGACGTTACTATCGGAGTGTTAGGTGGTCGATTTTCGTCGGGGCGCTGGCTTCGATGATCATCGGTGCGGTGATTTATTTTTCCAATCGCCTCTAACTTCATGGAAAAAGTTGTTTTGCATATTTCCGATCTGCGCATTGAACGAAACGGAATCACCATTCTCGACGGAATCAATTGGCAGGTTCGACAAGGCCAGCACTGGGTCATGCTCGGCGCCAATGGTTCGGGCAAAACTTCTCTACTCAGCGCATTGACTGGTTACCTGGTTCCCACTTCCGGAGAAATTGAATTGTTGCAAAAACGTTTCGGGCAAACGGATTGGCGTGAGTTGCGCAAGTTGATCGGGTTGGTCAGTTCGTCGATTCGCCAGATGATTCCCGATGGCGAGCCAGCGCTTTTCACTGTTATGAGCGGCAAGGATGCTGTCGTCGATTTCTGGGGAAATGGCACTCCGCGCGACCGTGCCCGCGCGAGACGCATTCTTAAACAAGTCGAGTGCGAATATCTGGAGGAGCGGCCCTGGGGAGTTCTCTCGCAAGGCGAACGGCAACGCGTGGTCATCGGACGCGCGTTGATGGCTGCGCCACGGTTGCTGATTCTGGATGAGCCGTGCGCTGGACTTGATCCGGTTGCGCGCGAAAATCTTTTGCAATTTCTCCAACGGCTCGGGACGCAGAAGGACTCGCCCACACTTGTCCTCGTGACACATCACGTCGAGGAAATCATGCCGGTGTTCACTCACGCTATGATTTTGAAGTCAGGCCGAATTGTTGAGTTGGGCGAGAAAATGGTCGTTCTCACCTCCGCCATTCTCTCCCGCGCCTTTGGAGCAACGATCAAATTGATCCGAAGGCAAGACCGGTTTCAGGCGAAGATATCCGGCGACACTCACCAAGTTTTTTAAGGGGAAAGCCGATCAATTTTCCATAAACCATCCGATTGCTTGCTGTAGCGAAAACGGTCGTGCAAACGGTTGACCCGCCCTTGCCAGAATTCAATGGTCTCCGGGGCGACGACATAGCCACCCCAGTTTGGCGGGAGCGGAACTTCCAGACCGGAAAACTTTTGATCGAGTTCCTGAAATTTTTTCTCAAGCGCTGCACGATGTTCGACGATCGAAGATTGTTTTGAAACCCATGCGGCTATCTGGCTCCCGAACGGGCGCGCTTTGAAATACGCATCGGATTCTCCCGCCGGAATTTTGCGCGCGATGCCACTGATAAAAACCTGCCGCTCCAACTCTTTCCAAAAAAACAAGAGCGCAGCATTTGGATTCACTGCCAACTCGCCGCCTTTCCGACTCTCGTAGTTCGTGCAGAAAATAAACCCGCGCTCCTCCACGGCTTTAAGCAAAACCGTGCGAGCCGATGGGTGGCCCAGGTCGTTGACGCTTGCGAGGGTCATGGCGGTCGGCTCGGTCACCTCGGCCTTGACGGCTTGTTGAAACCATTCTTGAAACTGCACCGTTGGATTTTCAGCGAGATCGCAACGACGAAGCCCGGACATTGTATATTCTTTTCTGAAGGCGCTTAGCTGCATGGTTGAATTCAATCTCGCAAGCCATCGCGCCGCAACCATGAACTTGGTGGACATGCCATTCAACCATTCAACCGAGCCAGGCATTTTTTGCTTTCCATTCACTCCAGTAAGCTTTGCAAATCTCACCTAATTCTGAAATGGAGTAATACTTGTTTGCTTCGTCACGAACCCTTGCAGCGTCAGCGCTAAACAACAATTCTCCACCACAGAACTCCGAATCGACATCCGATTTGATGTTGCAAACAACTTCAATTCGGCCATCCGTCAGCTTTGCTTCTAAAATTTCCAACGCAGACTCGAAAATGGCAGAGAACTCCGTGACAAGTTTCTTCTCTCCTTGTAACGTCGCGGGCCATCCGCGAAATTCCGCGCCACGAAAACCCTCTAACTCAACGAAGAAAAACTTAAATCCACTCGCAACTCTGTCGGCGAGATATGAGATTTCAATCTTCAATTTGAGCTTTTGACCTGACAGCATCGCCTCTTCAATCATCCCATCGTGGAAGATTGAAAAGATTTCACAAATTGATTCGGGTGTGCCAATCATTTTTCTCAATCAATCAACTCATACGCCGGCAACGTCAAGAACTCCGCAAACTCCGCGCTCTTGGACATCTCGCTGAACAGCTTTGCGGCGCGGGCGTAATTCCCGGCGCTGAACCGCGCGCTGCCGACTTCCTTTTCGATGCGCGCCATTTCTTGCGGCAGGATTTCGTCGTAAAGTTGCGTCGTGATCTTGCGGCCATCGGCGAGCGCGGCGTTGTGCTTGAGCCATTGCCAGATTTGCGCGCGGGAAATTTCGGCGGTCGCGGCGTCTTCCATCAGGTTGTAAAGCGGCACGCAGCCATTTCCGCCGAGCCACGCTTCGAGATATTGCACGCCGACGCGGATGTTTCCGCGCAGGCCATCCTCGGTGATCGTGCCGGTGGGAACGGCGAGAATTTCCGCCGCCGTCACGTTCACGTCTTCGCGCGATTTGGAAATCTGATTCGCCTGCGGCATGTATTTGTCGAACGCCTGGAGCGCGACGGGCACGAGGCCGGGATGCGCGACCCAGGTGCCGTCGTGGCCGTCGGTGGCTTCGCGTTCCTTGTCGGCGAGGACGCGGGCGAGCGCGGCTTCGTTCGCTGCCGGATCGTTCTTGATGGGAATCTGCGCCGCCATGCCGCCCATCGCGTGCGCGCCGCGACGATGACACGTCTTGATGACGTGCAGACAATACGCGCGCATCATCGGCGTGGTCATCGTGACCTGCGCGCGGTCGGGGAACGTGAAGCCGGGGCGGTTGCGAAATTTTTTGATGGCGCTGAAAATGTAATCCCAGCGGCCGCAATTCAAACCGGCTGAATGTTCCTTAAGCTCGAATAAAATTTCCTCCGCCTCGAACGTGGCGAGAATCGTCTCGATGAGAACCGTCGCACGAATCGAGCCGCGCGGAATTTTCAGCGCGTCCTGCGCGAAATTGAAAACGTCGTTCCAGAGCCGCGCTTCGAGATGGCTCTCCATCTTCGGCAGATAAAAATACGGCCCGCTGCCGCGCTTCAACAACTCGGCGGCGTTGTGGAAGAAATACAAACCGAAATCAAACAGGCTGCCGGAAATCGTTTTGCCATCCACGAGGACATGCTTCTCCGGCAAATGCCAGCCGCGCGGACGCACCATGAGCGTCGCGGTTTGCGCGTTGAGCTTGTATTGCTTGCCATCGGGATTGCTGAACGAAATCGTCCGGCGCACCGCATCGCGAAGATTCCCCTGACCTTCGATAAGATTTTTCCAAGTCGGCGAAGTCGCGTCCTCGAAGTCCGCCATAAAAACTTTCGCGCCGGAATTGAGCGCATTGATGACCATCTTGCGATCCACCGGCCCGGTGATCTCCGTGCGGCGATCCTGCAAATCCGCTGGAATCGAAGCGACCTTCCACGACTTGTCGTCGCGGATATGTTTCGTCGCGCTCGGAAAATCCGGCATTGCGCCCGCGTCAATCTCCTTCTGCCGCTCAACACGGCGCGCGAGAAGTTTTTGCCGCGTCGGTTCGAACTCGCGCGAAAGGTTCGTGATGAAGGTTAACGCGTCTTGCGTCAGGATTTGCAACGCTGACGAGTCGAGCGCCGGTTTGATGTCGATTATGTGGCTCATGGGTTGGGCCAAGAAAGTAAAACAGTTGCCGCAACAGAACGCAAGGAACGCAAAGACCGCTGACACGAATTGCACGAATTGTCGCGCCGCGAATCAAAGGGCTGAAAGCCCGACAGATGATAGCCCAGGGCAACGCCCTGGGTTAATCGTCAAAAAAATTCCAAGCCCTGAAAGGGCGGCAGAATTGGAGCTTAGTGTTCCGCAGATTGACCTGACCGATTCACAACATCGGTAACATTGACAGTGATTGTAATTTGGTTCGCTCCGCTTGTATCTGAACACCACCGGCACATTCCCTTTTCAGGGTCAGACTTCGTTCCGCCATAAAGACAACTGGTGAAGCGACCGCACTGCGGGCAAGACATCATTCCAAGCGCCTCGCCCGCACGAAATGCTTTTGCCTTAACAGAGTCGCAAAACCCGCACACGTCGTCTTCAAGCCACGCTGGTTTCATCGCGGACAAGCCGAGCAAAATGACGCCAACTTCGTAAAACAGATTTGAACTCTGAACCCGACAAGCCTCGGACCAAACAGTGAAGTAGTTGTCTTTCCTTCGCAGGCCGGACGGCTTTTCGCATATCGGACACTCAGACTGCATGAACATAGTTTTAGGTGCGGCGTCCGCGAGAAGCGGCGTTTGCATTAACGGTCTTTCCCTCAACCTTTCGGACAAAAGCGCAATGAGGTCGTCGGCAGCAGCGTGAAAACGTTTCGTTGAGTTTGCCCGGCTTCCTTTGAGTTCCTGTGTTGCGGCCAACAAGAATGCAAACAACCTGTCGAGCCGGACTATTCCAGCATCCCGCCATCCAGCCAAGTAGTCTTGCACTCGCACTTCCTTTGGCGTTGCTCCACATGTCGGGCAACGAAAGTGGAACATCGTCACCTTTTCCAAATTGACTCGTTCTTCGGTTGGTTTTGGTTTCGGCTTTTCGGCCAGCACTACGGGGGCTTTTGTCAGTCGTTCCAATTGTTTCTTGCAACCGGCTTGGGGATTTGCGTCCAGTGCTTTCTGATATGCGGCAATCGCTCCGTCATTCTCGCCGAGCAATTCCAAGAGTTCGCCTTTTGTGCGATAAAGCTTCCCGACGTAGTTCGGATACTCTGAGAGCCGCTCTGTTTTCGTTGCTCGCTCTAAATCGCTGATGAGTTGACGCGCCAGTTCCTGATTCGGCGGATTCCCGATTTCTTTGAATCGTGACACGGCTCGGTCAACCAGAGCGAATCCGTCGAGATGCTGCTCGGCATCCTCTTTCGCGCATGCTGCTTTGTCTAAATCGCCAGCCGCCGTGTGGAGTTTGGCGAGAAACTCATAAACAGAAGACACCTTGAAGTAGTATGAGTCAGCAATGCCTCGTCGTAGTGATTCCTCAACCCATTGGGCGTAGGTTCTGGCTTCATCGGCATTCTTCACGCCTTGCTTCGTGTAGAGATCACCGATGATATTGCAGAGCGTTACCCCGTCACAGTCTTGCATGAAATCAAGCAACCACTTCTCCTTGTCGAGAAAGTTTCCGCGCTGGTCAAAGCGATACCACCCTTTGTCGCGATGCTGCAACAGCACGGTCACGCCGTCCGTGTCCAGTTTCGCCGCCGTTGGACTGAACCGCGCTTCAAGTTGAAACTGGAATGCCTCCTCCATCGTGGACAGGTCCATGCACCGCAAATCATCCCTGCTGTTCCAGAAAAGCAACCGTCCGTCAGCCGACAAATCGAAGAACAGCAATCCGTCTCTGAATTGCTTCGAGCCGAACTCTTGGCCGTTCGGCTCGAAAAACCGAACTGTGCTTTGATTGGTCTTCCCGGTGAGATGAAGCGCAAAGCGTCCTGTGTCCGACACCTTGCCCTCGTAAATCCTCGACGCTACCTCGCCCCAAACAATCGGGGCTTCAAATTTCACGAGGACGAAATTGTTGGCCTCCATCCAGCCTCGTTTCTTTGAACAATACCAGCCGATGGAGTATCCACCGTTTGGCGAGTCGGAGCATGAGCCAACGAAATCGCCGACGAAAATCTGGCCATCCCTTTTTGAGAATTCTGCGCTCACTTCAATTCTTTGCGGCAATTGAATCCGTGTCCATCCGTAGTTCAAAGACTATTCCGCCAGTTTCGCCAGCGTGTGCGCCAGCACGGTGACGCCGTTCTTGATTTGCTCCGGTGAGGAATACTCGTCCGGGCGATGGCTGTAGCCTTTGTAGCACGGGATGAAAATCATCGTCGTCGGGCAGACCTGCGCCATGAACAGCGAATCGTGATACGCGCGGCTCACCATGCGCTTCACGGAGAAACCGAGTTGCCTCGCAACGCTCTCGGCGATCTCGACGGTTTTCGCGTCGCAGATGGCGGGTGGGTCAACGTTCAGCCGCTCCATCGTGAATTCGATTTTGCGGCGCGCGCAGATTTCTTTCACAGCGGATTCGATCTGCTGCAACGCGGCGTCGCGCGTGCGGACGAGCGTGTCGCGCAAATCAATTTCCAGATACGCCTTGCACGGCACGCTGTTCACCGCGCCGGGTTCGATGCGAAAAATTCCCGTCGTGCCGACGGTGTCCGGGCTGCCGCTCGTGGTCGCGGCCTTTTCGACGGCGAGCGCGATCTCCGCGCCAGCGAGTGCGGCATCGCGGCGACCGGGCATGAGCGTCGCGCCCGCATGACCGCCCACGCCAGTGAGTTGTACGCGCAACGTGCTCGGCGCGGCGATTTTTTCCACGACACCGATGTCGAGCTTTTCCGCCTCTAGGATTGGCCCTTGCTCGATGTGCAACTCGACAAACGCGGCGTAGCAATCCTTCGGCAATTTGACGGAACTCAAGTCGCCCTTACACCCGCCCTGCGCGCGCCAGAATTCCAAATCCTTCCCGTCGCGATCGCGCAACGCAGCAGCGCGTTCGAGCGAAAGCACACCGCCAAGCAAGCGGCTGCCGAGACAGCCGATGCCAAAACGCGTCGGTTCTTCCGAGGTGAAAAGGATGAGTTCGATGCTGCGCTTGGGATGAAAGCCCGCAGCTTGCATTACGCGGATCGCTTCGATTGCGCCGAGCACGCCGACTACTCCATCGTAACGCCCAGCGTTTGGAATGGCGTCAATATGCGAACCGGTGGCGACGGCGGGAAGTTTTGCATCTTTGCCGGTCCAGCGGGCGAAAATATTTCCGACGGCGTCTTCACGAATGGCAAGGCCGGCGTCGCGGCAAAGATTTTTTACGAACGCGCGACCACGCAAATCAGATTCAGAAAATAAAATCCGCGTGACGACGGGCGGTTCGGCTTCGGAAATCGCGGCGAGGTCGTCAATTTCCCGTTGCAGTTTTTTTCCGTCAACTGCCAGCGCTTTCATAAAACTCCCGCCAGGCAAACACGGAGCGCGGCTGTGTCGTCCCCGACCAACCGCAGCACGTCGTCGCGTTTGGGCGCATTCGAAATTCTCACGCGCTGCGGCTGGTCTTCGCCGCAGCCGCGCTCCGACGCGCGGCGGATTTCGATGTCACAGAAAGCTTCGCGGACTGAAACCGTCCCAAATTTTTTCGCAACCGTTGGATTTCCTCTTTCGCACGGCCAAGTTCCGCTTTGAGCTGTTCGTGCGACTGGTTGACAGCGGTCAATTCGAGTGCGTGACGGCGAAGCTCAAGTTGCGAGACAACGTGATGGGCGAGAACGCGCAACGCCTGTTGCTGATCGGGGCGAAGTTTGCGCGGGACTTTGTCCATGACGCAAAGCGAACCGAGCGCGTGACCGTCCGGCGTGATGAGCGGCGCGCCAGCGTAGAAACGAATTTTCGGCTTCGCGATGACGAGCGGGTTATTTTTGAATCGATTGTCCTTTGTCGCATCAGGGATGATAAACAAATCATCCCCGAGAATCGCGTGGGCACAAAATGAAATATCCCGCGATGTCTCGCTGATGGTGACGCCGGTCTTGGCCTTGAACCATTGGCGGTCTTCGTCCACGAGCGAAATCAGTGCGATCGGCGCTTCGCAAATCGTCGCCGCGAGATCGGTCAGGTCGTCGAATACTTTCTCTGGCACGGTGTCGAGCACATCGTATTGCCAGAGGATGTTGAGACGTTTCGCTTCGTTCTTTGGTTTGGGCGCTAGCATGGGTAATTGAGTGGTGATGATAGCGAGGTGTTAATGGGAATCAACGACTGTTTCGCTGTAAATTTACATTGGCGCGCGGTTTACATTTTTATAATAAATGTAGCTCGCGGGAGTTTTGCCCATTGCGACGAACCATTGCGGACAATACGGCGCCATCCAGATCACATCGCCCGCTTGAACCGGATGATAGTCCGCATCGAGCCGATAAATCCCCTGCCCGCTTATCATGACCAAGCCGTGCTCCATGACGTGCGTTTCAACAAAGGGCAAAGTCGCCCCGGTTTGATAGGTGAAAATATTCACCGCCATGTCGAACTGAGGCTTGTCCGGGAGCAGAATTTGCAATTGCGCGTCTTCATTTCCAAGGAACGCGCTGCCAGCGACATTCTTTTCGTGGCTGAAAATAGCTTCTGGAATTTCGAATCCATCGAGCGTTTCAAACTGTTTTTGAAAGATAAGAAGTTTCGTTTTGTCCTTGGCCTGATGAAAAAGAAAATCCTGTCCGGGCGGAATGTAAACGTAACTGCCTTTGACAATTTGTTGTTTCTTGCCGCCAATCGTCGAAGCGCATTTCCCTTCGATCACGTAAACAAAATATTCCGTCGTGCCGGTGTGCCCGTGGCCGCGTCCGTCTTTGTTGAATGTAATTAAAAACTGAGAAAATTCTGCGCCCATCCGCGGAGAAATCAGAATGTTGGAAACGACGTTGCTCCAGCCGGGCAGATGGCTCGGGACAAAACCGCCGGGTGTGAGCAAGGCGTAACGCTCTTTGACAACATTGCGGGTCGATCCAAATAGTTCGTTCATGGCACAGGTTTTAACAGACGACCGAAAGGTTTGGCGACAATTTTACCGTCGCGGAAAATCGTTTGGCCACGGAGAAGCGTCCGAACCACTTTTCCGCGCAACGTTCGTCCGGCGTACGGGGTCTGTTGGTGGCGATAAAACAGCTCCTCGTTGTTCACGCGAAAGGACGCCTGCAAATCGACCAAAGCGAAATCCGCGTCGGCATGGATGGCAATCCGGCCTTTGGTTTTCGGAAGAGAAAAACGTTCTGAGACGTTGCAGGAAATCAATTTGCTGATCAGCGGAAGGGCGATGTCTCGTTGAACGTGACCTTCAGAAATCAAGAGTGGCAACATGTGTTGAACACTTGAGATGCCGCCCCAAACTTTGAAAAAATTTCCATCGATTTTCATGCCCGGCGGCGACGGAGAATGGTCGGAACCAATCAAGGTGATCTCGCCGGTTTGTATGTATCTCCAAAGTTTATCCTGTTCCGACTTTGGGCGAAGGGGCGGAGCACATTTGGCAATCGCGCCGAGCTTTTCAACATCATCTTCGGTCAACACGAGATAGTGCGGACAGGTTTCGCAACTCACATTCACGCCACGTTTTTTGGCTTCCGCGACAAGCGCGACGCCAGCTCCGGAACTGACGTGAACAATGTGCAATGCGCAACCCGTTTCGCCGGCCAGATCCAGCGCGCGCTGGATTGCATCCAACTCCGCCGCGATGGGACGGGATTGCAGAAAATCGCGAACGGAAATTTGGCCATTGGCGATGCACTTGGCAGTGAGTCGTTTCGTGAGTAATTCGCTCTCGGCGTGAACGGCGACAATTTGTTTAAATTTCGCCACGCGTTTCATTCCTTCGCGCAAAGTCGAGTCCGTGACGCAGGCAAAATCTTCAATGCCGCTATCGGACATAAACGCTTTGAACCCGATCACGCCGCGCTCGCTCAACTCCTCAAGTTTGTCGAGGTTGCCCGGAACCAGTCCGCCCCAGAACGCGAAATCAGTGAGCGAAGTTTTGCGCGCTGCCGAAAGTTTCAAATCAAAACTCTCCGCATCAACCGTCGGCGGATGGGCGTTGAGTGGCATGTCAAAAAACAAAGTGCCACCGCCCGCAGCCAGCGCGCGCGAACCAGTTTCGAACCCTTCCCATTCGGTGCGACCCGGCTCATTAAAATGAACGTGTGAATCGATTACTCCAGGAAAAATGTGCAAGCCGGTTGCGTCGATAATTTCGTGAGCAGAGTCGGGTAACTGCGGTTCAATCGCGACGATCGCTTCCCCGCGCACCGCGATGTCAGCGCGGATTACCCCGGATTGAGTAACGATGGTTCCACCGCGCAAGATGGTGTCGAACTCAGGCATATTTCCAAGCGAGCCTTTTCAGAAATTCGCTCATAACATCCAAAGCAACCGTGACATCTTTCGCTCGCACCGATTCGTCAGGATGATGGCTGATTCCATTTTTGCAGCGAACGAAGAGCATGGCAACGGGAGTAATGGACGCGAGCACGGCTGCGTCGTGTCCAGCGCCGCTGGGCAGTTTCAGCACGCGCTTCTGATACGAACGCGCCGCCCGCAAAAGCGACGCTGAAAGATTCGCCGAACACGGAACCGCCGCCGTTTCCTGGACCGTCTCCCAAGTCATATTTAATCCACGTCGCTTGGCAATTTGCAGACCGGTGCGGTTAAGCTTTTCCCTGGCTACCATTCTTCTTGCATCACTTTGATGCCGCACATCGAGACTTAAAACGCACAACGCCGGAATCACATTGCTTGCTCCGGGTTTGGCTTCGATTTGCCCGACGGTGGCAACCAAACCAGAAGTTGTCCCAGCTAATTTTTCTGCGGACAAAATAAATTCAGATGCGGCGCATAATGAATCTTTGCGCAGATTCATCGGGGTCGTTCCAGCGTGTCCCGCCTTTCCTGAAAAAATTATCCTGGCTCTGGTTTGCCCGGCGATGGCCGAGACAATTCCGACCGACTCACCATTTTTTTCCAGCACGGGTCCTTGCTCAATGTGAACTTCGACATAGCCGAGAAGTTGTTTTCTGTTTGCACGTGAATTTTTCAACGCCCCCGGATTCCCACCAAACTCGCGAATCGCTTTCGCCATTTTAATTCCATTCGCATCGGTGCGCTGCAAATCGCGGGTATCAAATTTCCCAGCGAAAACTCTGCTGCCAAGATAGGCGCTTTGGTAACGAACGCCTTCTTCATCTGCGAACCCGACTATTTCGATCGCAAACGGCAACTCAATCTGTTGCGCGCGCAAACGTTGCACGCAGGCAATGGCCACCAACACTCCGAGAGGGCCGTCAAATTTTCCAGCGTCGCGCACGGTGTCGAGATGCGAGCCGATTACAAAAGTTTTCGCGTCGTAATTTTTGGAAGGAAAACGGCCAATGACATTTCCAATGACATCTTCGCGCACAGACATCCCGGCAGCACGCATCCAAGTGGCGACCAAATCGTTGGCGCGGCGCATCGCGGGAGAGCAGAACGTGCGGGTCAAACGATCGGGTTCTTCGCTGATTTCCGCGAGCGCATTGATACGCTGCATGACGATGGCGGCAGAACTCATTTAACTTCCACGATAAGTGCTGTAAGCCCACGGCGAAACCAGCAGAGGAACGTGATAGGACGCGCTCGCATCACTGATTCCGAAACGAACCGGAACCGTTCCCAGAAATGGAATCGTGGTTTTCTGGGGCGAAAGTTTCGCGAAGTAATCGCCAACCGAAAAAACCAATTCATATTCGCCGACCTTTAATTCCTGAGCGTTCAGAAGCGGTTGGTCGGTGCGCCCGTCGTCGTTCGTGAAAACTTTTTTGAGCAAGCTCTGCTGTCCGTTGAAAATCAGCCAAAGCTCAATTTGCATTCCACTCGCGGGACGGCCGTTTGCGGTATCGAGGACGTGCGTGCTGAGTTTGGCTGGCATAGAAAAATTATTTTCCGCTCTTTTCTGAAATTACTTCGAGAAGTCGAACCGATAGGTAAAGGGACAACGAACAAAAAATTCCTTTGGCCAGAAAATACCAACTGAGGCCATCATTTTTGAATTGACCGGAAAAGACCTCGTTGCCCATCAGGAAAACGTAAACACAAATGCTGAGAACAACCCAAGCCGCGACGATTACGAGAGTCTTCAGATTTTTCATAATACAACTTCGTCCAGCACGTGGCCAAGATTACGAATTGAAGCAAACAGTGCAAATGAAGAATTCGCATGAGCGCTAACGCACATCCCAACCTAAAATAGCCCATTGACGGAAAGTGCTCTTGGATTACTCTCTCCCGCTCGTGTTGCCGCAGGTAAGACTAATTCCCGGATCCGCAAACCGAACGTAGCTTTTCTCCGTTGCGGACAGGAATCAATCGCCGGCCATCACCTTGATTTCATGCTCACAATAAAAGATTTAAAAATGGCCCTCGGCGGGCGAACGCTGTTTGAGAACGCGTCGTTTCAAGTGAACTACAGCGACCGCGTCGCGCTCGTGGGACCGAATGGCGCCGGAAAAACGACGCTCTTCTCCATCATTCTCAAAGAGAAATTGCCCGATGAAGGAACCGTCGCGCGCGATGAGTGGACAATGGTCGGCCACCTCCCGCAAGAAGGCGAAGCGCAGGGCGACGAAACCGTGTTGGATGTCGCGACCGGTCGAGTGGATGAACTGCCGCGTTTGGAAAAGCGGTTGCACGAATTGGAATCTGCGGGTGCCGTCGCCGAGGCGGAATACATGGAAGCGCACGCCAAACACGAAGCGTTGAACGATCCACAGGTGGAAACGAAAGCGAAGAAAATGTTGCGCGGATTGGGTTATCGCGACACGGACTTCGACCGGAAAGCGCGGGAGATGAGCGGCGGCTGGATCATGCGCGCGCGCCTTGCCCGATTGCTGGTGATGGAGCCGGATCTGCTCCTGTTGGACGAGCCGACGAACCATCTCGATTTGCTTTCGCTACTTTGGTTGCAAAACTATTTGAAGAATTATTCCGGTGCGCTGCTGTTAATTTCGCATGACCGCCAATTCATGGACGAGGTCGTTGGCCAGGTGCATGAAATTTCGGAGAGGAAGCTGATTGCCTACACCGGCAACTACTCGGATTACCTCGAAGAGCGGGAGAAAAGATACGAACAACAATTGGCGGCGCACAAAAATCAGCAGAAAGAAATTCAAGCATTGCAGGAATTCGCGGACCGCTTTCGCGCCGTGCCGTCCAAGGCGTCACAGGCGATGAGCAAACTCAAGCAAATCGAACGGCTCGAACTCATCGAAAAACCGGTGGCGCCGCGCAAACCGTTCCGCTTTCAAATTCCCCAGCCGCCACGCGGAGGACAGCGGGCCGTTTCGCTGGAGGGAATTCACATGGCTTACGGCTCAAACAAAGTTTACCAGGGACTTGATCTCACGGTGGAACGCGGCGAGCGCACAGTGTTGGTTGGACCCAACGGAGCGGGCAAATCGACCCTGCTGAAAATTTTGGCTGGCGTCGTAGGTTTTCAAAAAGGCGAACGCGATCTCGGTCACAATGCAAAGATTGGTTACTTCAGCCAGCATCGCGCCGACACGTTGAATCCCGAACGGACGGTTCTCGAAGAAGTTATGGCCAGTGCGCCGCTCATGCGCGAGGACGAAGCGCGGGCCGTGCTTGGCTCGTTCATGTTCCGCAAAGACGATATTTACAAGCTGACTGCCGTTCTCAGCGGTGGGGAGAAAAGCAGACTCAACCTGATCAAGTTTCTGGTTGATCCGCCAAACCTACTTCTCATGGATGAGCCAACAACGCACCTCGACATCCACACCGTCGAGTCGCTGACGCTTGCCTTGGAGCGCTACGAAGGCACGCTGGTTTTCATCTCCCACGATGTGCATTTTATTCGGAAACTCGCGACCAAGGTTCTCCACGTCAACGCTGGCCAGGTCACACCTTATGTCGATGGATACGATTATTTTCTCGAAAAAACTGGAGCGCTTGACGATGCACGAGCCGCGCTCACGGCAGGTTGACAAGTGTGATCAGTCACTACGCTTGAATTAATAAGTCACATTATGGAATCATCTTCCGATCCATCGATCCCGAAATCTGAAGCGAACCAAGCCGGTTCGGTGCCGCCCATGACCGCAGGCACAAACGGAAGTGAACGCGTGCATCCGCGTGATCCGCTTCACGGCATCACGCTCGAAAAAATCGTCAGCACATTAGCAGAGCGACACGGGTGGGCCGAGATGGGACGCCACATTCCCGTGGGCTGTTTCCTCAACAACCCCAGCGTAAAATCGAGCCTCACGTTTCTGCGGAAAACTCCCTGGGCGCGAAAGCGAGTCGAGGATTGGTTTATCGCGGAGCTATAAAGGGCACCTCCGGAAACTAAAACATGAAAAATCTGAAAGGAAATTGTAGCTGGGAAAACGGCGGTGGATTATTCTCAGCCATGCCTACCAGCCA
>JAYVSV010000059.1:0-12516 GCA_043775015.1 Verrucomicrobiota bacterium | reverse complement strand
ATGCTCAAAACGTTGCGCGGCGACGTCGTGCGCATCAATGAACTGGAGAAGGAGTATCAGGCGCTCTCTCTGGAGGATTTGCGCGCGAAAGTGGCGGGGTGGAAGGCGGATCTCGCGAAGATCGAGGATGAGTGGGAGGCGCGGGATTATCTCGATCGGATTTTGCCGGATGCTTTTGCGGCGGTGAAAAATGCGGCGCGTCGGCTTTGCGGGCAGAGCTTCATGGTTTGCGATCAGCCGTACACTTGGAACATGGTACACTTCGATGTGCAGCTTCTCGGTGGCATCTGTCTGCATCGCGGGATGATCTCGGAGATGGCGACGGGTGAAGGCAAGACGCTGGTGGCGACGCTGCCGCTTTTCCTGAATGCGCTCGCTGGACGCGGGGCGCATCTGGTGACGACAAACGATTACCTCGCCCGCCGCGATGGTGAGACGATGGGACAACTTTATGGCGTGCTCGGTTTGCAGACGGGCATCATCCAGCACGACCAAGACCCGTCGGTGCGCCGTGCGCAGTATTACGCGGACATTTCGTATGGGATGAATTCGGAGTTCGGCTTCGACTACTTGCGCGATAACGGCATGGCCTCGACGAAGGAGCAGCAGGTGCAGCGTGGATACTTTTTTGCGATCGTGGACGAGGTGGACTCGATCCTCATCGACGAGGCGCGCACGCCGCTCATCATCAGCGGACCCGCCACGGTTTCGACGCATCAGTTCGACAAGTTCAAGCCGCTCGTGGACGATATCGTGAAGAAGCAGACGATGCTCGTGAACCGGCTTTGCAGCGATTCGGACGTGCTTTGGGAAAAGGGCGAGCAGGAGAATTTCGGCAAGGCGATGTGCAAGGTGAAGTGGGGCAGCCCGCGCAACAAAGGACTGCTGCGCGTGATGGAAGATCCCGAGAAGCGCAAGGTCATCGACAAGACCGATCTGTCGTTTTACTCCGAGGCACACAAGGAGGAGAAATTCCGGCTGCAAGACGAGCTGTTCTTTACGATCGACGAGCGCTCGCACGAGGCTGATCTCACCGAGCAGGGCCGCACTTACATGAGCCCGGAGGATCCCGATGCGTTCGTGCTGCCGGATTTGATTTCGCAATTCGCCGACATCGACAACGACCGCTCGCTCAACGACGAGCAAAAGGCCGAGGAGAAAACGAAGCGCCAGGCGCTCATGGACACGGGAGCCGAGCGCATTCACAACATCTCGCAACTGCTGCGCGCATACTGCCTTTACGAGAAGGACGTGAACTACGTCGTCGAGGAGGGGAAGGTCGTGATCGTGGATGAATTCACGGGCCGCAAAATGAGCGGACGGCGCTGGAGCGACGGCTTGCACGGGGCGGTCGAGGCGAAGGAAGGCGTGACCATCGACCGCGAGACGCAGACCCTCGCGACGATCACGATTCAGAATTACTTCCGGCTTTACCAAAAGCTCGCGGGCATGACCGGCACGGCGGAGACGGAGGCGAACGAATTCCACGACGTGTACAAACTCGATTGCGCCGTCATCCCGACGAATCGCCCGTGCATCCGCAAGGACATGAACGATTTCATCTACAAGACGCGGCGCGAAAAATTCAACGCGGTCGTGAAGGAGATCGCCGCCGCGCACGGGCGGAAGCAGCCGGTGCTCGTCGGCACGGTCAGCGTCGAGGCGAGCGAGTTGCTCTCGAAAATGCTCAAGCGCGAGAAGATTCCGCACGCGGTCTTGAACGCGAAATATCACATGCAGGAAGCCGAGATCATCGCGCGCGCTGGACAGCCGGGCAGCGTCACCATTTCCACGAACATGGCGGGCCGCGGCACCGACATCAAACTCGGCGACGGCGTGCCGGAAGTCGGCGGGCTCATGGTCATCGGCACCGAGCGGCACGAGTCGCGCCGTATCGACCGGCAGCTCCGCGGACGCTGCGCACGCCAAGGCGATCCGGGCTTGTCGCGGTTTTACGTTTCGTTTGAAGACGACCTGATGCGCAACTTCGGCGCGGCGGATCGCATGACGAAAATGATGGAGCGATTCGGTCTCGAAGAAGGCCAGGAACTCGAACATCCGTGGCTGAACAAATCCGTCGAGACGGCGCAGAAACGCGTCGAGCAGCGGAACTACATGATCCGCAAACGCTCGCTGGATTTCGACGACGTGATGAACAAACAGCGCGAAGTCATCTACGGCTTCCGCAACGAAATCATCCGCGCCGAGGACGTGCGCGACCGTCTCCTCGACATCATGGAGGAAGTCGTTATTTCCAAAGTGGAGGAATTCAGCGCCGCCAACACCGATGTTCATGAGTGGAATATTCGTGGCCTCGCCGATTGGGTGAACTTGAATTTTCCCATTGGTTTGCCGGAGGAAGAAATTATCAAAGCCGCGAACGCCGGCGAAGAAGCGCCCGTTCCCGATTCCGCTTTCGATGGCCTTAGCCCCGCGCAATTTGCCGTCTGCCAATTCCTCATCAGCAGTGTGCGCAAAGCGTATGAACTAAAAGTCAGTTACGAGACGAATCCGGACGCCGTTCGCGGGATTGAGCGTTATACGATTCTCAGCGCCATTGATAAACTCTGGCAGGAACATCTTTACGCGATGGATAGTTTGCGCAACGCGATCGGCTTGCGCGCTTACGGACAAAAAGATCCGCTCATCGAATACAAAGCCGAGGCGTTCAAGATTTTTCAGGAACTCATGGTCAGCATCAAGACCGAGATTTGCCACAACATCTTCCGCAGCGCATCGAGCTTGATGGCGTTTGAGAATTTTCTGCAAAGCATTCCCAAGCGCACGATTCACCAATCCAGCAGCGCCTTCGGCGGACAACCGGCGCCGACCGGCGACGCCACCACGCGTACCGCTTCATCCGGCGCACCGAGTGACATGGTCAGTGAAGCCAACGAAGCTGTTTCAAAAGCGAAGCCGGTTCGCACCGGCCCAAAAGTGGGGCGCAACGACCCCTGCCCATGCCAGAGCGGTAAGAAATACAAGCAGTGCTGCGGGAAGAATGGTTAAAAAGTGCCGGGCGGATACATCGCTTCCCGAGCTTTGAAATTCGGTTTTAACTCCTTCGCCACGACGGAAAAATTGAGACCTGCGCCCACCAATGGCGTGAAGAGCAATTCAAGAAAACGGTTTGATTTTTATAAATTAAAAACGGCTGGTGTTACTTGCGATTCGGCGCGGGCAAAAGGTCGATGCCAGAATGATCTGCACGAATGCGAAAGCGGATGGAGCGAACCGCGTTCTGTTGCGCATCGGTGGTTTGATGGCCGCCGGTCGCGATGTAGGAGACGAAGAGCGAGCCGTCGGGCAACTCCATCGCCTTGCCGTAGCCGTAGGAGTTATCAATTAGAAAACCGTGATCTTTCGCCGGTGCAATCCAAGTTTCGCCGCCGTCACGACTGAAAATAACACGCAATCCGGGATGGCCCGGTGCGTAGGAACCGTGCAGGCAAACCAGGGTGCCGTCGCGCAAAACATAGAGGCTCGGCGCAAATATTCTCATGCCGAATGTCACCGGTTCTGTCCAAGTGCGACCTTTGTCACTGGACCACCAGATGTCGCCTTCCGGACGCGCCATCATGACCAGACGACCATCAGGCAATTCCGCCACCGTGGTTTCGACCAGGTCGTGGGCGGCCTTGACGGTCGAGAGCCAATTCCACGTCCGCCCGTGATCGGTGGAACGAAGAAGACCCGCTTGTTCGGGCGGACCGCTTTTCGGCCGGCCATTCATTGGAATCAGCACCGAGCCATCTTTCATTTGCACCATCGGTCCGTCGGTTTCTTCGGAGTCAAAAGGGGTTTGAACCCTGAGCGGTGTTTTCCCCCAGGTGCGGCCGCCGTCGAAAGAGCGAATGACATTCACGCGCGTGGCCAGCTCGGGATTTTTTGTGAAGTCAGCGTTTTCCGCTTCGCCGAAGTAGGCAAAAAAACAACAAAGGATGGTGCCGTTGCGCAGTTCGAGAAACGCGGGATGCCGATCGTCCGCAGGAGTGTCGATCAACGTTTCAGGTTTGCTCCACGTTTTCCCCTGGTCGGTGGATCGAATCATCATCGCGCGTCCACCCGTCGGCGCAACGATATCGACAGGCAAACCCATCTTGCGATATTCCTCCAGCGACTTGGCCGGATAACGCAGCGGCGTCGGTGCGGAAGCGTGCCAGTAACCGGCATTGAATCCGACCAGCCACGTTCCATTCTTCAAGCGAATCGGCGAATCCCAACCGACGAATCCCGCGTAACCGGGAAACGGGTCCGGCTGATTGATGCCCGGGCCAACGAGGATTGCGCGACACTCTTCCGGCCGCGCTTTTGATTCGCCGTTCTCGACAACTTGCACTTGCGGAATTTTTTTTGGAGCTTTAGTCAAGGGACTTGGCGGAGGTGGCGTGGTAGAGACGCATCCGATCAAAATTACGGATGCAATTGATAAAGCGAGCGTGACGCAAAAACTTCGATTCATATTTCTTCTCAATGTGATGATGCCTGCAACGTGAGCGCGTAAATTGTGGCACGCTCCAGGGGAATGTGCATCTGATAAAAATTTTCCAGCGAGCCGGGATATTTTTCCAAGACAGATGCCGCGTTCTTCTGTAGAACTCCATGCACGTAATCATGAAAAACAACTCATCCTCTCCTTACCGGCTGTTTGGAATTCTTTGTGTCGGCTTTTTCGCCTGCGTTCCTGCGGGTCAAGCGGAGCCATCCGCCTCGGCGAAGGCATGGATCAACGCGACGGAGTTGGGCTGGCGTGCGTTGGAGGAAAAAGATTTTGCCAACGTCAATTGCAAGCCGGATACGTTTACCTGGACCAATGGAATGATTCATTGCACCGGCCAACCCGTCGGCGTTCTCCGGTCGCAAACGATTTTCACGAACTTCGAAATGGTCGCGCAATGGCGACACTTGAGCAAAGGCGGCAACTCAGGATTTTATGTTTGGGCAACGCCGGAATCCATCGCCGGATTGGAGAAGGGAATCAACGCGCCGTTTCCGAGGGGGATCGAAGTGCAAGTGCTCGACCACGGTTACACTGAGCAATACGAAAAAGAGTCGAAGCAGAAGGCGACCTGGTTCACTACCAACGGCGATGTCTTTCCGGTTGGCGGCAGCAAAATGACACCATTCCCACCGACGTCGCCGGATGGCAGCCGCAGTTATCCGCGAAAAAATTTGAGCAAAGGATTTGGCGAATGGAACCAATATTACGTGCGCTGCATTAACGGAGAAGTGCGTTTGTGGGTGAACGGCGAGGAGGTTTCCGGCGGCAACCATTGCCAACCGGCGAGCGGCTACGTTTGCATCGAATCGGAAGGCGCGCCGATCGATTTCAAAGAGATCAAGGTTCGTGAATTGCCTTGAGCCGGATGATGCGAATCCTTTCGGCATTGCTCGTTACGTTTTCAATTTCCGGTTAACCCAATCATCGCACCACATGTTTGCTGATTTTTCGTTATTCGACGGGCTGGCGTGGTACGTCGTTTTTCTTTTCTCCACCACGGTGCATGAGGCGAGTCACGCCTTGAGCGCGTTGAAGCTGGGCGATGACACGGCGCATCGTGGCGGACAGGTGACGCTTGATCCGACGCCCCATATTAAACGCGAACCGATCGGCATGGTTGCGGTGCCTTTGATTTCTTATTTGATCGGCGGATGGATGATCGGCTGGGCGAGTGTGCCTTACGATCCGATCTGGGCGCAACGTTACCCAAAGAGAGCGGCGCTGATGGCGCTGGCCGGACCAATCTCGAATCTCACGCTGCTCCTGATCGCGGCGTTGCTGATGCGGCTGGGAATCGTTTTCGGAATTTTTTTCGCGCCGGAAACGGTCAACTCTGCCCACGTCGTTTCAGCCACCTCCGGCTCCGGCATTCCGTTTCTACTCGCGACGCTGCTCAGCATCGGGTTCTCGTTGAACCTCCTGCTCTTTCTTTTCAATCTGCTGCCGTTTCCGCCGCTGGACGGAAGCAGTATTCCATTCCTATTTCTATCCGACGAAGGAGCCGACACCTACTGGCAACTGCTCCGCCATCCCGGCATCAACATGATCGGAATTTTTATCGCGTGGAAAATTTTTGGAGCGATCTATCCGCCCGTCCATTTGTTTGCCATCAACTTGCTCTACCCCGGGATGCACTATCATTGAGGCTTTGGTGGCATCGGTTATTTCAAAACGCGCGCGTAATGCTCTTGATGGGCGAATGTCCCGAAGCCTCCGCCGGAATGCAGGAACAGAATTTTCTCACGGAATCGCTCAGGAGACTTTTTAATTTCAGCCAACATGCCTTGAAACGCCTTCCCGGTGTAACTCGGATCAAGCAGAACCCCCTCCTGCCGGGCGAGCTTCGCGTAAAATTTCAAATCATCATCCGTCGCCACGCCGTAGCCCGTTCCAAAATTTCCGTCGAGCACCTGCAAGTCGTGTTCGTCGTGTTTCAAACCAAATTGTGCGGCCGTTTCGTCGATCAATTTGCCAACGCGTTTTTGAAAATACTCGGCGGAGTCGCAAATGTTGATCGCCCAAAGTTTTTTCGTGGGCAGCCCGTGACGTTCGTAGCCAAGATGCAATCCGGCGTGCGTGCCGGCGGAACCGTCCGCAAAGAACAGCGCGTCTGGCGAATCGGTTTTTGCTCCGCAATTTTTCCAGGTGGCGAGCATTTCTTCGACGGCGGCGATGTAACCGAAACAGCCGATCGGAACGCTGCCGCCCTCCAAAATGATGTACGGATTTTCTCCGCGTTGACGCGATGTTTCAGCGATTTTCTCCAGCACGGGAAGATACGTTGAACCGGCGGCCTGGTAATCGTTGAACGAAATAAAATGAATGTCCGCACCGGCAATTTGGCTGAGCAACAGATTTGCCGTGGAAATCTCACCCGGCTTGCGGCCCGTCTTTGGTTCGCGCAGCACGAGTGATACTTCCAACCCGAGTCGGCGTGCGGCAAAGGTGGTGGCGCGCGTGTGATTGGATTGATAACCGCCGGAAGTGATGATGCGGGTTGCCCTTTTTTCGAGAGCGTCGGCGAGGAGAAATTCCAGTTTGCGAATTTTATTTCCCGATTCCGTGAAGCCGGTCAGGTCATCGCGCCAGATGAAAATCTCTTTGCCGATTTCTGCGGAAATGCGTTCGAGTTTTTGAATTGGCGTCGGGAGATGAGCGAGGTTCAGGCGCGGCGGAAATTTCATCCATATGAATTAACAGAGGGCCAAATTCTGGCAAAGGAGAGAATTTCACTCGAAAAATTTCGGCCTCATCTTATCCTCGCTTCCATGCCAAATCCCGACAAAGCCGTGTCATCGGACGTCATTGCCACGAATCCAAAATTTCCCAAACGCAGTCCGTGGGCCTGGATTCCCAGCCTTTATTTTGCGCAAGGGATTCCTTACGTCGCGGTGAATACGATGTCGGTCGTGATGTTCAAACGGCTCGGAATTTCCAACACGGACATCGCGCTTTACACGAGCTTGTTGAACTTGCCGTGGGTGTTAAAACCGCTTTGGAGTCCGTTCGTGGACATCTTCAAAACGAAACGGCTTTGGATTGTTGCCACGCAATTCCTGCTCGCGCTCGGCTTAATGGGCGCGGGCGCTTCGATTCAAACCGCCGCGTTCTTCTTCATGTCGCTCTCGATATTCTGGGGGATGGCATTCATCTCCGCGACGCACGACATCGCCGCCGATGGCTTTTACATGCTGAGCTTGAACAAGCATGACCAAACGTGGTGGAACGGGATTCGCAGCACGTTTTATCGCATCGCGATGATTGTCGGGAGTGGATTGCTCATCGTCCTCGCTGGAATCTTGGAAAGCAAAAACGGTCTGCCGCCGTTGGAAATTTCTTTGCAAGCCCAGCCGGGAATTGAAAGCGTTTCCAAATTCGATCCCGGTTCGATTCAAGCGACCCCGCCGGAGGGCGAACTGCGCTTGGTGACTCATCCTGAAAATCTGACGATTGCGATCACGGAAAAAACGGCAGATGCAGCCAGAGCCGTCATTGATGAGGCAAAGAAATGGAATCGCGAACATGGGTTCATTGCGGTTGAAATACCGGCGGAGAAAAAAACAGGGGGCGGCTGGTGGACGGAAAATATTTCCAGACCGTTTGGGGATTTTTTATGCGCAAAGTTTCCGAAGGAATTGAAAGCCAGGCCGAACACCGCTGGAAACATTGGGCTGATCTATTTCACTTTGTCGAAGGAACCGCCGTTGGCAAAAGAGATCGTCGTCAATTTTGATCGAAAGAAAAGCGGGCGCGAATTCATTGGGTTCAGCGCCGGGGATCGCGGATTCAAACTCGTGGAAGGTGAAAGATTCGTCTTCAACTTCACGAATTGGAACCAGCCGTTTGCCGCTGTCGTGCAACTCGATCCGAAGTTAAAGCAGAGTTCGTCGGTCCTTTTTGCGTCGCGCGCCGGGAACATTTCTCTCGCGTGGTCGATCACTCTTTTTTTGCTGGGAGGATTATTTTTACTCGCCTGTTTTTATCATCAGTTCGCTCTGCCACGACCGGTTGCCGATGTTCCGGTTGGCTCTGGCAAAAATTTGTTTGCCGATTTTTTTGGAACGTTCGGATTGTTTTTTAAAAAACCGGGAATTTTGGTCGCGCTCTCGTTTATTTTATTTTACCGACTGGCAGAGGCGCAGGCGTTGAAGTTGGTCAGCCCGTTTTTGCTTGATGCCCGCGAGGTCGGCGGTCTGGGACTGAGCACCAGTCAATTGGGGCTGGCTTACGGCACGTTCGGGATTCTTGCGCTGACGTTCGGAGGAATTTTTGGCGCCATTCTCGCCTCAAAGCATGGCTTGAAAAAAATGTTGCCGATCATGGTTTGCGCGATTCATCTGCCGAACGCGGCGTTTCTTTATCTCGCTTTTGCACAACCGGAAAATTTTGCGGTGATCAGCGGGTGCATTGCGGTGGAACAATTCGGCTACGGCTTCGGATTCTCGGCTTACATGCTTTACCTGCTTTACTTCGCGGATGGCCCGAATAAAACCGCGCACTACGCGATCTGCACCGGATTCATGGCGCTCGGAATTATGTTGCCGGGAATGTGGAGCGGCTGGCTTCAGGACCTGGTTGGCTACAAAAATTTCTTCGTTTGGATCATGCTTTCAACCATCCCCGGCTTTCTCGTGGCATTTCTGATCAAGGTCGATCCGCAGTTCGGCCGGAAAGCGCAACGGAATAACGCGAATTTATAGAATTGATTGAATGAAGTTTTTCGATTCGTGCCGAAAAATCTTGGCTGAATAAATTGGCGCGTCACACAATGCCACGATGAAAGAATCTGTTCAGGTCAAACAGGCGCGTGCAACGAAAATTCTTACTCGCCTGAAACAGACCTACCCGGCCGCGCATTGCGAATTGAACCATTCCAATCCATTGGAGCTTTTGATCGCGACGATTCTTTCGGCGCAATGCACGGATAAACAAGTCAACCTTGTCACCGCTGATTTATTTAAAAAATATCGGACGGCAAAAGATTTCTCGAACGCGTCTCTGCCCGACCTCGAACAGGACGTGAGACGAATCGGATTCTTCCGAAACAAGGCAAAGAATATTCAGGCGTGCTGCCACGCGTTGCTCGAAAAACATCAAGGTGCAGTTCCCAAAACGATGGATGAATTAACCGCTCTGGCTGGGGTCGGGCGGAAAACCGCAAACGTCGTTCTCGGAAATGCCTTCAACATCAACGTCGGCGTGGTGGTTGATACGCACGTCGCACGATTGTCCGGGCGACTGGATTTCTCGCGCGAAGATTCGCCAGAAAAAATCGAGCGCGATTTGCAAAAACTCGTTCCGCAAAACGATTGGTGTCTGTTCAGCCACTGGTTGATCTGGCATGGACGCCGGCGTTGCTCCGCACGCAATCCGGATTGTTTGAATTGCGAAGTCAGCGCCGATTGCCCGACTGGAAAAAAGCGGTTGTCCTCCGAAATTGCGCAGAAAGAAGTTTGCATCGGTCATAAAACTCGGATGCCCAAAAAATCGTGACGTATGGCTGAACCGTGGTTTCTTTTGCAATCTGGTCCGGGCGCACCAGCCCGGAATATGGCTCTCGACGAAGCGCTGCTGGAGGCTGCGCCTGCTTTGGCGAAACCAGTTTTGCGTTTTTACGGTTGGACGGAACCAGCCGCGACCTTCGGCTATGCACAACATTTTTCCGATCTGGAACGCGTCACTTTTTTGCGTCCGCTGATTCGCCGTCCGACCGGTGGCGGACTGGTTCCGCACGAAGCGGACTGGACGTATAGTTTAATCGTTCCGCCGAACCATTCCTGGTTCGCATTGAAAGCCACGCAAAGTTATGAGCGCGTTCACAAATGGATTCGGGACGCGTTTACGATGATCGGCGTCGATACCGAACTTTCGCCCTGCTGCCGAAACGAGATTCCCGGACAATGTTTTGTTGGAGCGGAAAAATCCGACGTGCTCTGGCACGGACGAAAGGTCGCGGGCGCAGCGCAACGGAGAACGAAATCCGGTTTGCTCGTGCAAGGTTCGGTGCAACCACCGCCCATCAAATTAGTGCGAGCCGATTGGGAAAGGGCGATGTGCGAGGTGGCGCGGCAGCAATTTGGTGTGACGTGGATTGAATTAAAGTTCGAACCAAAACTGGAAATGGCCGCTGTCGTTCTCGCGGAACAAAAATATTCGCAGGTCAGTTACAACCAAAAGCGTTGATGTTTTACGGCGTCGATTTTCGCCGGATACGCACGAAGGAGTTGGAATTTTTCAGAAATTCAAAATCGGTGCGGACCTCTTCAAAAATGAAATCCGCGAACGTTGGGTCGCTTTTTAGCGCTTCAAAAATCCGGGAACGCTCGGCCTTGAAATTAACGAGGGGATAAATGCGCGCTTCGCCCGACGTGATGCGCAGAATTTCCAGAAGCGATTCTTTGTGGAATGAGTAGTCGAACGCCGACTGTTCCTCGTAAACGAAAAGCAAATAAGAAATGAGCGTGAGGTCAAACTGGCCATCGCGAAACGGGGTGTGCGGAAGTTTTCCAAAAATGTAACGCTCCCCTTTTGCCTTGCCATAGTCGTGGAGAAACGATCGATACGCTCGCTCCCGATGGGCGCGCATCCCCTCCGGGCTTCCATAGAAATCCCAATTGTAAGCGTTGACTCCGGCGATCTCGCGGGTGACAAAATCCAGATCTGGCTCGCAACGACTCAGAATTTCTCCGGTGGATAATTCGTAGATTAAGTCGAACGCGGTGACGTTGAGGCCGCGCTCATTTCCTTCCGCGCAAAACGAGCCGACGCCAGAGGCAATATCGAGAATGGCTTTGCCGCGAAGCTCTTCGATTTTCAAATCAAAATAGCGGCAGTATTCGTCGAGTGTTCTGCCGAGCAACACCACTTTGCTGAGTTCAAGGCTGGATTTCATTTGCGAGAATTTTTCTATTTCACCAAGACTAGACCAATGACCCCAAGAACGGCAATCACGCCGCCAATGAGCGATCGTTTGGAGGGCCGTTCGTTTTCCATCCAATATGCGAACGGAATCACGACAAGCGGAGTCGTGGCGATGATCGGCATGACGATCCCGGTGGCGGCGTGTTTTAAAGCAATTTGCAAACAACTGGTGCCGAGCGTTTGTCCGGCGAAAGCATTGGAGAGGACCCACGGCCAGGCGCGTCGCCATTTTTCTTTTATCGAGGTAAATCGTGGCGTCCCGTGGCTGCGGGATTGTTTCACGATGAGCAAAAAAACTCCGGCCACAAATAATCCTCCGATCAATCGTTGAAACGCAGCGGTGCCGCCGTCGATGTTTTGATGTGCTGCGCTGGCGACGGCGTAACCTTTGCGGGTCAAAACTGCGCCGAACGCGTTGCCGAGCGCAGCGAGAATGCCAAAGGTTGTGCCGAGAAAAAGTTGTCGCCGTGAAATGTTTAAATGTTTCGACGGGCTTAAAGCGAGCGACACTCCGCCGAGAATGACTGCGCCGAAAAGCATTTGTGTGCCGGTTAATTTTGTGCCGAGCCAGAGCCATTCGATGAGCGCGGCGAAGGGGGCGGAAAAACATTGGACGAGCAACGCGGAGAGGCGTGAACCGAGCCGGGGCAAGGCTTGAAAGAGAGCAACGTCGCCCGCGCCAATTCCAATGAGGCCGCTCAAGAGAAAGAGTGGAAAGGAATCGCCTTCCAAGCCGTGGCCGAACGGATAGGCCCAGGCGGCGAGCATCACAGTCGCAAAGGCGAGCCGCCAGAAATTGGCTTCGCTGCTGCCGAGGATTTTTACTGAACGATTCGCGCAAACGATCGAGATGGACCAGAGCAAAGTTGTGAGGACTGCCGCAAACATCGGCGATAGTTATTCGTGAGGAACTGGCGAATGCAACGGCAAATCCTTTTTGATCCGCAGAAAAATGTGAATTCCAGTGAGAGGCGACGGGTGTGATTAAAAGTGGGTGAAGGAACGGAGCGCGGACATTCCTGTCCGCCGGGGCTTGGCTAAAATATCAAGCGTTCTGGGCGGAAGGACGCGCGGGCGGACAGGAATGTCCGCGC
>JAYVSV010000058.1:0-3537 GCA_043775015.1 Verrucomicrobiota bacterium | reverse complement strand
CTCGCCCGCGATCAGCGGCGTGCCGGTGAATGCCAGGAACATCGCCTTGGGGAGTGCCGCCCGCATGTTGAGCGCCAGCGTGTCGTACTGGCTGCGGTGCGCCTCGTCGGTCAGCACGATCACGTCCGAGCGGTCGGTCAGCGCCTCGGGCCGGGTTTGGTCAGACCCGAACTTGTGCACCAGCGTGAACACGTAGCGATGGTTGCCGCGCAGGAGTTCGCGCAGATGTGCGCCGCTGGTGGCGTGGCACTGGTCGCCCTCGGCCTCGCTCACCGCGCCCACGGTCTTGAAAGTCTTGGCGATCTGCTCGTCCAGCTCCACGCGGTCGGTGACGACTACGAAGGTCCAGTTGCCGGCGAGTTTGCGCAGCACCTTCTGGGCGAAGAACACCATCGAGAAGCTCTTGCCGCTGCCCTGCGTCTGCCAGAACACGCCGCCGCGGCCGTGGCCCAGCTTGCGCGCCTCCAGCATCGAGGAGATGGCGTTATTCACGCCGAGGCACTGGTGGTTCTGGCCCAGCACCTTGACCAGCCCGGCCTTGTGCTCGGAGAAGAGCGTGAAGTTCTCCACCAGGTCGAGCAGGCGGGCGCGGTCGCAGGTGCCGCGCAGCATCACCTCCAGCGACACCCGGCGCGGTTCGTCCTCGCGCTCGATGCGCTTCCACTCGAAGAATCTCTCCCAGTCGGCGGTGAGCGACCCGACGCGGCTGTCGGTGCCATTGCTGGCGATCAGCAGTGCATTGAACCAGAAGAGCTGCGGGATCTGCTGCTTGTAGTGGGTCAGGTTCTCGTCGAAGGCCGCGCGCGCGGGCACGCCGGGCTTCTTGAGTTCGATCACCACCCAGGGCAGGCCGTTGACGAAGCCCACCAGATCGGGTCGGCAGGTGTAGAGGCTGCCCACCACGCTGAATTGGCTGACCAGCACGAAGTCGTTGTGCTCCGGCTGCGCCCAATCCACCACGCGGAGGCGCTCGGTCCGCTGTCCACCATCACGCCCGCCGTGCTCGCGATCGGGGACGGAGACCGGGATGCCGTCCTTGAGCAGACGGTAGATCTCGCGGTTGGCGGCCTCCAGGCTCATCGCCGAGCGGTCGCGGGCCAGTTCGTCGATGGCGGCCTGGATGGCCTCAGACGGCTGGCCGGGGTTGAGCCGGGTGAGCGCCGCCCGCAGACGATCCGTCAGCACCACCTCGCTCTTGGTCTCGCGGCCCAATGTTGCAGATGAGGCGCCGCCCGCGCCGAGGGTCTCCTCCGTCGCCGACACCGTCTGCCAGCCGAGCGCCCCAAACAACCCGATGGCGGGCTGCTCGACGAGTTGGTCTTCGGTGTAGCCGTGGGGCATGAAATCATGCGCGGTTGACGCTCACAGTCTGTTCAATCATATTGTTCGCAAGTCGGACTGGAAATTTCCGGTCGGCGCTGGGCCTCTGGCAATGCCGGAGGCCCTTCGCATTTCAGGGAAACACCTTCAATCCCCAGCCTTTCGTTTCGCCCGCCGGACTCCGGCGGAATTTCCTGGCTACGATGTCGTAAGCCCGGTTCGGCGGCATGGGACGAAGCACCTTGATGCCAACCGAACGCGCCACCAAATCCGCGATCTGCAAACCCGTCGAGTTCGACGCCTTGGGAATCATCACCAGTTCCAGCGGCAACCGCTTGTTCAACGCGTTCGCTCCATCGCAAATACGGCGGAACGCCAGTTCCAGTTGAGCGTCCTCCTTTTCCCCGCGCTTCTCGACGATGATGTGCGTGACCTTGTCCGCCTGCCCGCGACTCGACAACTCGCGGTAAATCCGCTCCAGCCCGAACTCCAACGCCAGGTCGTATGGATTGGCGGGCAGCGCATACTGCTTGGTGAAGTCCAGCTTGCGAATGACCGCCGCCACGAGTTGAAACGCTGCTTCGTCCACCAGCTTGCTCACCGCGTCGAGGAACGCCGTCCGTTTGGCCGGGTCAAAGAGGAAACCGTAGTTCTTGTTCGGCTTCCGAATCTCGTGCTCGTGCAACACCTGCTCGTCGTGACCCCAAAACCGAAACTTCAACCGCTGCAACGCCGGGCCGACGCGCTCGACGTAATCACTCTTGGCGAACAGGCAGAACGCCAGCACGAAAATGGGGTAGCCGGGGTCAACTCGCGCCAACCCGTGGTCGCCGCTCTCGTCCACGAAGACGAGGTAGTCGCCAAAGGTGTCTTATTGAGGCTCGTAAATCAGGGTTACGCGATTTGTGGCGGAGCGGAGCGCGGCGTTCACGCCGCTTCGACTTACAAAATGCAAGCGGGCCGGGCATCTTCTGCGTCACCTCGCAATGGACGTTGAAGCGGCATAAATGCCGCGCGCCGTAACCGTATTGCACGAGCCTCAATAATTGGGCAGGCTCATTTCTGCTTCCGGCGGTTCGCCGCCGTGAAAGTCAGGGCCGAACGGTAGCGGGTCAATTCATCAATGGCCGCATCAATCGCCTCGGGCGGCAACATTTCAGCCTTCAGCATCGAGCCTTTAGCCTTTCCCCTTCCGGCGGGCTGTTCGACAAGGTGGTCTTCGGTGCAGGCGTGGGGCATGGCTTTTACTTCTTGTTCACACGTCAAACATCCGAAGCAACGCCTCGCCCCGCGTGATTTTGTCCACAAACAGCATCTCCCTTGGATAACCAAGATGAGCCGGAATCGCGTTCAACAGCTCAACCTTCTCGTCCGTTGAGTTGTTGGTAAGCACATACCACTGAGTTCCGGCGACTGGCTGGTTCTGGTAAGTTTGGCCTGTCGCTTGAATGAGGAAATCCTTGCTCGGGTCTTGAGACACAAGAGGGCCGCGCGCTGAGGAAACCTGACTGCATCGTTCGAGCACCTGCACACCGAGGACTTGCGCCAATCGGGAAAGCACCTTCGCCAGCGTGGCGGACGATGCCGACTCGCAGATGGTTTCTTTCTCCAAGGCATGGCCAGTGTGCTTCCAATCTATCACCACCGACAGCACTGACTGACGCCGCCCGCGACCTTCGCCAACATCGCTTCCCGCATCTGTGGCAGCCACCGGCACAGCCGGGCCAATCCAAATCTTCGCGGCCATTTCGCCGAGGACGTTCCCGCGCGATTTAATTTCTTCACTCCCCCACTTTATGAAATCGGCCAGCTTCCGATTCATCACGATATTGCTCTCAGCATAGATTTTCCGCTTCTCTCCAAACGGGTTGTTCCAAAGTTCCTGATTGTAGGCGCTGAGTGTCAGATTGCCGGGAGTGTGCAGCCACTCGCCGTGGATTTTCTCCGCATCCGCGCCCAGTTCGGTGGTCCACTCATCGGAAAGCGTCTGGGGCATGATGTGCTCTATCTCCGCCTTACTCAGGTCAGCAGACTCTTTGTGGGCGTAAGCCGCTTCGAGGGATTCGAGAATGACGTGCCCGTAGCCGCGCTGGTAGAGATTGAAATTGAGGAAAGCGACTTTGAAGCAACGGTGTTAAGCGGCAAGGGAAAAATCTGGATATTTGAGGAGGCGGTTCATGAGGATGATGAGTTTGCGCATGACGGCGGTCATGGCGA
>JAYVSV010000057.1:0-21000 GCA_043775015.1 Verrucomicrobiota bacterium | reverse complement strand
CCGTGCGCGCCGGGCATGATCTGAAACCGAACGGCGCGCACGGAGTGACGCGCCCTACCTTCAACCATTAGTCGCCCGCTTTTCGTGCGCCGCGATTTTTCAGAATGGCTTTGCCGTATTCGCGATTCATCTTGGCAATAAAGTCGAGCGAGATTTCTTTCGGGCAAACGGCTTCGCAGGAACCGGTCACGGTGCAATTGCCAAAACCCGCTTCGTCCATCGTTCGAACCATGTTCAAAACACGGCGCTCGGCTTCTGCTTTTCCCTGCGGCAAAAGCGCGAGGTGAGAAACTTTTGCGGAAACAAACAACATCGCTGAAGCATTTTTGCACGCCGCGACGCAAGCTCCACAACCGATACATGCCGCAGCGTCCATCGCTTCGTCGGCATCAAGTTTTGGAACGGGAAGAGTATTTCCATCTGGAGTTCCGCCCGTGTTCACGGAAACAAAACCGCCGGAAGCAATGATACGATCAAACGCGCTGCGATCCGTGACCAAATCTTTAATGACGGGAAACGCGGCGGCGCGCCACGGTTCAATCGTGATGGTGTCGCCGTCGTTGAAATGGCGCATGTGCAATTGGCAAGCAGTCGTCGCTTTCTGACCGTGAGCGAGTCCGTTGATGACCATCGAGCACGTTCCGCAAATTCCTTCGCGACAATCGGAATCGAATGCAATCGGTTCTTCGCCTCTCGAAATTAAATCCTCGTTCACCACGTCGAGCATTTCGAGGAACGACATGTCGGGAATGATGTTGTTCGCTTCGTAGGTGACCATTCCGCCTGCGTCGCTCGCGTTTTTCTGCCGCCAAACTTTGAGAGTGAGATTCATGGATTTGAAATTTTATTTCTGCCTTGCTGGATTCTTGCGTTTTGCTTTTGGGACAACCGGGACGTGAAAACCAATTTCCCGACGTGGAGCAATATCGGGTTTGTTCATTTCCCGAATGGCATCGAAAACAATCTTGAATCGATGATCGAATTTTTTCTCCATTTGATCCAGACGACTTGAGAGATCGGCATTCGACGCGAGCCACTGGCGAATTTTTACAAAGGCGCGCATGATTTCGATATTCACTTGAACAGCGCGTGGACTGCGAAGAACACTGGAAAGCATCGCGATGCCTTGTTCGGTGAAAACGTAAGGACTGTGAGTACGACGACGGCGTTTATTCGATGTGGTCACAATTTGTGACCACATGCCCGGCTGAATAACGCTGCTTTTCGGCCTGTTTTTGAGTTTCTGATCCGATGTGGTCACAATTTGTGACCTCATCATTTGCTGCAACTCTTCAACTGAAAGCTGAAACATAAAGTCTTCCGGAAAACGATCCAGATTCCGGCGAACCGCTTGATTCAGAACTTTTGTTGGCACGCCATAGAGCGCAGCCAAGTCGCTGTCGAGCATCGCCTTTTGTCCACGCAAAAGATAAATCAGGTTTTCAACCTGTTGAATCGGAACAATGTTGTTTGCTCTTCTAGCCATTGTTTATGTGAGGGAATATCACAAATTGTGACATCCTTTATTTATAACTCCTCGTACTCATGTGGACTTCTTCATAGACGAGCGGTTCCTTGTTCAAAATGGGCGGCTTGCCTTCACCGGCGTATTCCCAGGCGGCAACGTATGAGAAATTTTCGTCGTCCCGTTTAGCTTCGCCTTCCTCGGTTTGGAATTCGGTTCTGAAATGTCCTCCGCACGACTCGCGACGATCCAACGCGTCCAGGCACATCAACTCCGCAAATTCCAGAAAATCCGCAACCCGGCCAGCATGTTCAAGATTTTGATTCAGCTCCTCATTTTCGCCAGCGACATTCACGTTCTTCCAAAATTCCTCGCGCAATGCCGGGATTTGCTGGAGGGCTTCCTTCAATCCTTTTTCGTCACGAGCCATGCCACATTTGTTCCAAACGATTTTGCCCAGCTCCTTGTGAAACGAATTCACAGTGCGCTTGCCTTTGATCGAGAGAAGCTTTTTGGTGCGTGCTTCGACTTCGCCAAACGCTTTTTTAAATTCTGCGTGATCAACTTTGTGCTTCGGCTGTTTGTCGGTCGCTAAATAATTTCCAATGGTGTAGGGCAAAACAAAATAGCCATCAGCCAAACCTTGCATCAGTGCGCTGGCGCCAAGACGATTCGCGCCGTGATCGGAAAAATTCGCCTCGCCGATGACGAACAGTCCGGGAATTGAACTCATTAAATTATAATCCACCCAGGTTCCGCCCATTGTGTAATGCACGGCAGGATAAATGCGCATCGGAACTTTGTAGGCATTTTCGCCGGTGATCTTTTCGTACATGTCGAAAAGATTTCCGTAACGTTCGCGCACCGTGCTTTCGCCGAGACGTTTGATGGCATCGGCGAAATCCAGATAAACGCCGAGCCCGCCCGGGCCAACGCCGCGACCTTCATCGCAGGCTTCTTTCGCGGCGCGGGAAGAAATGTCGCGCGGCGCAAGATTGCCGTAGCTCGGATATTTTCTTTCCAAAATATAATCGCGGTCGGCTTCAGGAATTTCGCTGGGAGCTTTTCCGCAATCTTCTTTTCGCTTCGGCGCCCAAACGCGTCCGTCGTTGCGCAACGATTCCGACATCAAAGTTAATTTTGATTGATGCTCGCCACTGACGGGAATGCAGGTCGGATGAATTTGCGTGTAGCAAGGATTCGCCAGTGCCGCACCTTTTTTGTAAGCCCGCCAGATCGCCGTGGTGTTGCAACCTTTGGCGTTCGTCGAAAGATAAAAAACATTTCCGTAACCGCCGGTGCCGAGAACCACCGCGTCGGCAGCGTGAGCCGAAATTTCTCCGGTGACTAAATCGCGAACGATAATTCCTTTCGCGTGGCCATCGATCACGACAAGTTCCAGCATCTCCGTGCGCGGAAACATTTTTACTTTGCCTAAACCAATTTGGCGTTCAAGGGCTTGATACGCACCGAGTAAAAGTTGCTGTCCGGTTTGGCCGCGCGCATAAAAAGTTCGCGAAACTTGCGCTCCACCGAAGGAACGATTCGCGAGAAGCCCGCCATATTCACGAGCGAAAGGAACGCCTTGCGCGACGCATTGGTCGATGATTTTTACGCTGGTTTGCGCAAGACGATAAACGTTTGCTTCACGCGCGCGAAAATCGCCGCCTTTGATTGTGTCGTAAAACAAACGGTAAACGCTGTCGCCGTCGTTTTGATAATTTTTTGCGGCGTTGATTCCGCCTTGCGCCGCGATGCTATGCGCACGCCGCGGGCTGTCCTGGAAACAAAAGCATTTTACGTTGTAGCCGAGTTCCGCCATGGACGCCGCAGCCGAAGCGCCTGCAAGTCCTGAGCCGACGACAATCACGTCGAACTTTCGTTTGTTCGCCGGGTTGACCAGCTTCAAATCGAATTTGTATTTCTCCCACTTGTCCGTGATGGGGCCGGGAGGAATTTTGGAATGGAGTTTCATTATTTCAAAACCTCCTTTCCGTAGCCGAGCAGAATGGCCACGGGAATTGAGATGTAACCGACAAAAATGAAGATCGAAACAGCGCGCGCGCCGCAATCAATGATTCTCGCGTAGGATTTCTTTTTCCATCCCATCGAAGAAAACATTGCGCTCATTCCATGACTCAAATGCAGAGCCAACAGCGCAATTCCCACGATATAAAATACCGAGACGAGCGGTTGCCGAAAACCAAGCACCATCATGGAGAAAACATCGTGACGCGCTTTGGCGTCATGCAACAATCGAAAATCCGTATTGGTAAAATTGATTCTAGGAATCTGCAGCGTGAAATGGAGCAGATGATAAATGATGAAGCAAAATATGATTAATCCACTCATCAACATTGTTCGCGACGCGTAACTGGCCGCCGTCGGATCCCATTCTGCATAAGCGATTGGCCGCGCCACTTTGTTTTCCGCCGACAATTTTATTGCCGCCCAAATGTGAAGCAAAATGATGGCAATTAAACTGATGCGGGCGACCCAGAGCATTTCGCCGAGGCTCTGCAAAAAGGAGCCGTAACGATTGATCGCTTCCGGCCCCAAAAAGATCTGGAGATTTCCGATGAGGTGCGCGATGACGAATCCCACCATGGCAAAACCGGTTGCTGCCATGATGTATTTTTTGCCGATCGAAGAGTTAAAAAGTCGAGTAACGATGTTCATTAGTGCGAAAGCTAAGGCCGCCGCGTGGGCGAAACTAATAACTCAAGCCTCCAGCGTCAATTGGTTCTAATGCGGTATAAGGCGGGCTGGAGAATTTGTTATCTTAGCTAATTGCCAAATTGGCATATTGGTTTGAAGCCTAATCACCAGTCTTGCCAGCCAATTGAAATCTACTAATTTCCGGCACATGAAGTCTTACATACTTGTCGCAGCGATCTTGCTGTTCATTTGTGGTTGCAAACCGAAGGCGGTTATTCCGAAAACAACAACGGTGAGTGGACAGGTTTTCATAGTTACTCGCGGTGCAGAGAATATTAAACTTGGTGCGGTTGAAATCTTGTTAATCGAAGAACAGGCAGCACGCGAATTCCTGCGAAAGCTTAAAGAATCCCAGCGAGCGGCATTCGTAATAGCAAACGCCCAATATAAAAAGGTCAACGCTGCATACATGGCAAGCCGAACAGACACCGCGCTGTATGAAGAAGCAAAACAGGCGTCGTTTCGTCGTGATGTCCTTGAGAAAAAATTAGAAGACCCTCCAACAACAGAAGAATACTCGGCGGATTTGTCGGAGATCGTTGTCCAGAAAACGCTCACCGATGCTGATGGGAGATTTTCTTTCATCTGCCCGCGAAATAAGTCATTCACGATTTTTGCAAGCGCGCATCGTACTGTGTTCGACAAGACTGAAATGTATTGTTGGTGGGTAAATGCACCGACCACCGCAGAAAAGGCACAATTATTTTTGAGTAATAACAACCAGACCAGTATTGATCCCGATCACTATTTAAAGTGAAACGGAGTGCGCTTTTCCAAGCGTCAATGTTCTTTCGGGCTGAACGCAACTACACTGAGCGGGGGCAAAGTAATTTCTGCGGAAAATTCTTGGTTGTGCCATTTGTGTTCTTGCGCGGTGACGCCGCCGAGATTTCCTTGATTGCTTCCGGCGTAAATTCCGGCGTCGCTGTTCACGACTTCTTTCCAGAAACCAGATTTCGGCAAACCAATGCAATAGTTCGTTCGCAAAACGGGTGTGAGATTCATGATGACGGCGACTTGCCGCGAGCAATCTCTATTTTGGCGAACGAACGAAAGGACGCTGTTTTCCGAGTCGCCCGCATCAATCCAATAAAATCCCTGCACATCAAAATCGCCGTCCCAGAGCGCGGGTTCGTTGCGATAAAATTTATTTAAATCCTCGACGAACCGTTGCGTGCCGCGATGAAACGGGCCTTGGTCGAGCAGCCACCAATCGAGGGATTTATTTTCATTCCACTCCGCGCCCTGACCGAATTCGCTGCCCATCATCAGAAGTTGTTTGCCGGGAAAAAGCCATTGATAGGCGAGCAGCGTGCGGAGGTTCGCGAATTTTTGCCAGTCGTCACCGGGCATTTTGCCAATGAGCGAACCTTTGCCGTGAACAATTTCGTCGTGCGAAATCGGCAGGATAAAATTCTCGTTGTGATGATAGAGCATCGCGAACGTGAGATCGTTCTGATGATACTTGCGATGGATCGGTTCGTGGCTGAAATATTTCAACGTGTCGTGCATCCAGCCCATGTTCCATTTGAAGGTGAATCCCAATCCGCCGATGTAAGGCGGTCGCGTGACTTGCGGCCAGGCAGTCGATTCCTCAGCGATGGTGATCGCGCCGGGATGTTCGGTGTGAACGAGGTGATTCGCGTGACGGAGAAATTCAACCGCTTCGATATTTTCGCGCCCGCCGTATTTATTCGGAACCCATTCGTCGACTTTGCGCGAGTAATCGAGATACAACATCGACGCGACGGCATCGACGCGCAGGCCGTCGATGTGAAATTTCTCGCACCAAAAAAGCGCGTTGGCGGAGAGAAAGTTTTTCACTTCGTTGCGCCCGAAATTAAAAATCAACGTGCCCCAATCCTGATGCGAGCCTTGGCGCGGATCTTCATGTTCGTAAAGCGCGGTGCCGTCGAATTTCGCGAGCGCCCATTCGTCGCGCGGAAAATGTGCGGGAACCCAATCGATGAAAACGCCGATGCCCGCTTCGTGCAGCGCGTTGACGAGATATTGGAAATCGTCCGGTGTTCCGAAGCGGCTCGTGGGTGAATAGAAGCCAGTCACTTGATAACCCCAGCTCGGATAATAGGCGTGCTCGGAAACGGGCAAAAATTCGACGTGCGTGAAATTCATTTTGCGCACGTAATCAACGAGTGGCTCGGCGAGTTCGCGATAGCTGAACGACTCGAACGCATTTTTCTTTTGCCACGAGCCGAGATGAACTTCGTAAATGCTCATCGGCGATCGAAACGGATTCGCATCGTGCCGTTTCTTCAGCCATGCGTCGTCGCTCCATTTATTTTTGTCGATGTCCCAAACGATGGAGGCGTTCTTTGGCGCAGCTTCGAAAAAGAATCCATACGGATCGGTTTTCAAAACAATCGCGCCGTGAATATTTTTGATTTCGTATTTGTAATGCGCACCTTCGCCGACGCCCGGAATAAAAATTTCCCAAACACCACTCGCGCCCAAGGAACGCATCGAATGCTGTCGTCCATCCCATTGATTGCAATCGCCGACGACGCTGACGCGTTGCGCATTTGGCGCCCAGACAGCAAAACTTGTTCCCCAAACGCCGTCGATTTGTCGGATGTGCGCGCCGAGTTTTTCGTAAATGCGCCGCTCGTCGCCCGCAGCGAATAAATATAAATCCTGTTCGCCAAGTGTCGGGAGAAAGGAATAGGGATCGCGCGTTTGCCAATGCGTGCCGTCGTGATTTGTGACGACGAGATCGTAGGCATAGACTTTGCCGCTGTCCTTCGCGGTGCCCTCGAAGATTCCTACTTCGTGGATTTTCTGAAGTTTGATCTTTGGTTTTTTCTTTTCGTGCGTCGGACGGACTTCGACTTGCGCGGCTCCGGGGAGAAACGCGCGCACCACCACACCTGAACCGTCGCCGAGTGGATGCATTCCCAGCAGCGTGTGGGGCGATCGATGTTGAACGTGGACGAGGCTGTCCAATTCTGCCTTTGTCAAAATCATCAGTGCGAATCTACCACCCGAATTTCAGATTAGAACCTCAAAAAAATTTAAGGAAATGGATAAACGTGAAGTGTCACCGCTGAGACGCAGAGGCGCGGAGAAAACAACTGAAGAAAAACTTTATTGGATTACGAACGGTTTTCATCGCCTCCTGTCTTTTCTCCGCGCCTCTGCGTCTCAGCGGTGAATCGTCTTCAATTTTGTTAATTCTGTTAATTCTTTCTCACCAAGTTTACGTTCCCCAGTGTGAGTGCAGATTTTTTTGAACCGGAAAATTTAAAAGTGACTGTCGATCGTGTGGCGTATCAACCGGACGTGAACACTCCGCCGAACCGCCCGCATTGTTTTGCTTACTTTATCAGCATTCACAATGATACGGAGACCCCAGTGACAATTCATGGCCGCAAATGGGTCGTGACGAATGAGCGTGGCGAAATCACCGCAGTGGAAGGCGACGGCGTCGTGGGCGAACATCCCACCATCGAGCCGGGCGAAAAATTCAGCTACAACTCCTTCCATCTGCTCGACACAAATAGCGCTGTTGCCGAAGGAAGTTATCTGGGCGTTGACGCCGATGGACAAAGAGTTTTGACGCGCATTCCAAAATTTAAAATGACGGTGCCGGAGTAGAACTCTGAACGCGGAAAAGTTTTCTGCGTCTCTGGCGGTTATTTTAAGTCGAACGGCTTCAACCACAAATTCCGAAACGCCACTGGGCCGTGGTCGCCCTGAAGCATCGTTGGCCCCGTCGGTTTTTCGTCATTGAAAGCCGACGAGCGCGTCGGGCCAGTGACCTCGACATTTTGGTGAACGACTTTGCCGTTGTGAATGACTTTTACAAACCGCGCGTTTTCAATTTTTTTACCGCTTCCATCAAAACGCGGTGCGCGGAAGATCACGTCAAATGTTTGCCATTCGCCGGGAGGTTTGCTGGCATTGGCAAGCGGCGTATGGCCCTCAAAACCTTGGTCACCTTTCCAGCGCTGATAAATGCCGCCGCAGTCGCTTGAACTCGGGTCCTTCTTGCCCCAGCTATCGAGAATTTGAATTTCATAACGCCCTTGAAAATAAACGCCGGAATTTGAGTTGCTCGAAACGCAAAACTCAATGTGCGCCGCGCAATCGCCGTGCGGTGTTCCGCAAATCAGGTTAGGTTCCTGTCCCTTGGGGCCATTCACAAAAATTCCTGTGCCCGGCTCAATTTTAAAAAGATGTGGATCGCGTTCGTTCAACCAGACGGCTTTCGCCACCGTCCAATTGCCAGTCGGCTGCTTCCAGCCAGCCAACGTTTTTCCATCAAACAAAACCTGTTTGGTTGTCGGCATTGTTTGGCAGCCGGTAAAAATAAAGGATGCAAGCGCGACAAAAAATGCAGCGGAATTTATAGATCTGAACATGGGTCGATTTTAAACAGCCGCTGTTCGAAGGCAACGTGGAAGCCGTTCAGCGCTCGCGCCAGTTCAGATTTTTGTGCAGAAATTGAAACGTGCCGACGCCGTGAATTTCATGCGGCCCGTTGAAAAACTCGATCTCCGTCCGCTCACCCATTCCCAACCGATCATAAAGCCGCCGAACTTTCGCGTATTCGTAAGCAACTAGTTCGTCAACGCCAACGCCGTCATTGTGTCCGCGTTCCACCATGAACGGGCGCGGCGCAATCAACGTCGCCATTTCCGCGTAATTGAACGTGTTGCCGAGATCCCATTCTGGCATTTCATATTCGCCCGTGAACATATAACTCCCAGGAAAATCAACGCTGACATTCTTCAAAATCCACTCGTTGAAATCGCCGGAACAAATCGAAAGCGCGTAACCATCAAGGAGCGCAGGAACACGCATCGCCGTTTTGCCTCCGTATGAGAGTCCGTAAAATCCAATCCGCTTGGCATCTACAAAAGGCTGCTCCGCCAGCCAGAGCAGCACCTGCTGATGTTGTTCGAGGATGACCGAGAAAAGAGTTAAGCCGAGTGAATTGGCTTTTCGTTGCAGCACGCGAAATTTGTCCTGCCCGCGATAAGGATTGTGCGGCACGAACACGACAAACCCCTGCGCAGCCAACTGCGTCGCAAAACCTTTGTAATATTTGTAGCCTTGAGTTTGCACATCCATCGTCACGGCGTCCATTGGCACGCCTTCGAGTCCGTGTTGACAGACAACAACGGGCCGGCGCTCGCCGACTTTCAAATCTTTGGGCAACAGCAAAATTCCCCACGCGAAAATGTCGGGCCGCGTATCAAGCACGACTTCGTAGCCGGTTAATTTGTCATTCTCGAAAATTTTCCGGCTGCGCGGATTCGTCAGCACAGCAGCTCCCGGCAAACGGCCCATCACTTCGTCCCAAAGTTTTTTTTGAAAATCTTTTTTCAATTCGCCCCACTGCTCCGGCGATTGAGCCGCTTTCATTTTCTGCCAGAAGTAATTTTCCCGGACGCTTTCCGATGCGCGGAAAACGTGTTGGACATGTTCGGCCAGTTGACCGACTTGCTCTCGTTGCCGTTTGGCCGGATCAAAATGGCCGTGCGTCTGGTCTGAATTTTTCCCAGAGAGTCGGACCGGCTCGCCGGGAATCCCCATCTGCTGGAGAAATTCATTGAGCGCGCGATCCGAACCCGGCCCTGTTGTGCCTCCTTCGGTTCCTGAGATTAGTTTGAAATTTTTGAAAAAATTTTCGCCGCCCGGTTTCAGGAGAGCGATGGCGCGCTCCAATTCATTTTCGACAGACTGATAATCCGGCGTCACAATTTTTCCCGGCGCCGCGCCACCACGTCGTTCGTGGGGTGCAGGCGGGCCGTCAACTTTTGGCGCGTCACTGTGTTCGACAATCAATCCACGCGGCGCGATCAGTGTGGCGATTTCCCCGTCGCCAAATTCGCCAAGCAACCCGAAGACGTTTCGGTAAATCGGCTCTCTCCAAATTTTTCCGCGTGCATCAAAGTAACCGCTCACGAGCGCGGCATCGATTCGCGCGTCCAAGGCCGAAGAATAGAGCACAAGCAACCCGCCTTCGCCGTAACCCGCGGCTCCGATTTTAATCAAGGTTTTCGACGCGACGTTTTCGTTCTTAAAAAAGTCGATGGCCGCCAAAACCTTCTGCGCTTCAAAGCCGATGATGTGACGGCCCAGTTCGTAAGCCTGACGATAAATCCATTCGCGATGCGGCTGATTGGTGAAGCGATTGATTTTCGCGTTACCGGAAAAAGTGTCGTCGCGGCTGATGAGCGTGGGAACCAGAACCTCACAACCGTGTTCGGCCAGACGCCGTGCGAATTGCGATTCTGGTTTTATCCCCGGCGCAAGGCCAGAGAGCATTTCGGGAGTTTGATCCGCGTCAGGGATGGCGACGACACGTGCCACAATTACATGCTTCGGCTTCAACCAAAGTCCCTCGGCGAATACGTTTTCAAACACCGGCCAGCGAACCGCAAAAATTTCGTAATCTTTTGTCTCCGAAATTTTTGCCGGAGTTTCAGTCGTGCCAACAAATTCGAGCGCTTTGACCGGGACGCGCTCATCCACTGCGCCGATCATTTTTCGAAAACGTTCACGATTGGGCTGGATTGATTTTTCGTAAGCGGCGGGCGTGGAAAAATCGCGGTGCCAAAACTGAGGGCGCGAACCGGCGGAGTTTTCAATTTCGCGCATCAGAAAGCGATCAATCCCTTCAACCATTTGCGCGGACAGATCGCCTCCCAGTGTCAAAGGTTGTGTGTTCGGAAGTCGCTCCGGTTGTGCGAGCGCGGCATAACTCCAGAACAAGGCAGCGAGCATTCCAAATTTAATCGAGGGCATGGCGGAATAGTGTGGCGACAGAAATTTTCCTGCGAGCGAAAATTTGGCAGTGGCGCAGTCTGAACTTCCATCCGCAAAGCACAAAAACCAATGTGTTCAGGAGCTGTGGTAAAGCAGCAGATCAGCGCCGAAGAAATTTCGCCACCGCTTCCGTTCGCGTTCGGACCTGGAGTTTTTCGTAAATGCGGCGGATGTAGGTGTGAACCGTTTCGTAGCTGATGCCCAGTTTCTCGGCGATTTCTTTGTAAAGAAAACCCTGGCTCAAGCAATCGAGCACTTCCTGTTCGCGGGTGGATAAATTTTCCGTGGACTGCATTGAAGCGCCGGTTTTCTGAAAAGATTGGACGACTTTTCGCGCGATGTGCGTCGTCATGGGCGAGCCGCCGTTGTTCACTTCGCGAATGGCTTCGAGCAACTCAGCGCGCGGCGCGCGTTTCAGCAAATAACCCGACGCGCCCGCCGCAAGTGCGTTAAAAATATTTTCCGTGTCTTCATACGCGGTGAGCATGACCACGAGAATTTCTGGCGCGACTTGTTTCAATTTGCGCACGCATTCCACACCATTCATGCCGGGCAGATTGATGTCCATCAGAACCACTTTAGGCCGCTCCTTGGTGAGATTTTCCAGAGCATCCTCGGCGTTGCCAAACTGGCTCAGGCAACGAAATTCCTCCGAACGATCAATCAGTCTGCACAACGTGCCGCGCAGTTGATCGTTGTCTTCCACAATTGAAACAGTAATCGCCATAATTTTGTTCAATGGTTTCCAATGGGGACGGTCAAGCGAATCACTGTGCCGCCCTGATCTCCCGGACCCATCGTGAACGTGCCGCCGATATCCTCCATCCGTTTGCGCATATTGGACAGCCCATTTCTCGATTTCGCAGCGGCGCTGTTCATGTCACCGGGGCCGCGCCCGTTATCGACAATTTCCAGAATGAAACTGTTTGGATGGAGGAACAAACGGATAATTGCCTCGGACGCTTTCGCATGCTTCACGATGTTCGTCACGGATTCCTTCGCCGCGAGAAAAACATTATGCCGCGCTTCCGGTGAAATTGCGGTGGACGGCAACTGCGATGGAACTTCCAACCGATACCGCAAACCCGCCACCGCGAGATATTCTTGCGCGTGTTTGCAAATGTAATTGATCAACCCGTCCAACGTGTCGTTCGATGGATTGACCGTCCAGACGATTTCGTCGAGAGCATGAGACGTTTCGCGCGCGGTCTGTGAAATTTGCCGCGCGTGTGCCTCAACTTCATCCGGCAGGTCCTTGTCGCTTTCCACCATTTCGCTGAGCAGAGAAACTTGCGTCAGACTCGCGCCAACCTGGTCGTGGATGTCGCGGGCGATGCGGGCGCGTTCTTTTTCCAAGGCCTGTTGCTGATGCAAAACCGCTAGTTCGCGTTGCAACTTCTGCGTGGAAACAAAATGAACAATGCCAACGATCATTCCCAACAAGCCAAGGGTCGCTGCGCTCAGGAACCACCAGGTTCGCCAGAACGGCGGCAGCACGATGACGGCGAGACTACTGCCAACCGGATTCCACACGCCGTCTTCATTGCACGCGGTCACATGGAAATTGTAAGTTCCGGGCGGCAACTTGGTGTAGTTGGCGACGCGCCGGTTACCCACGTCGATCCAATCTGCCTCGTGTCCTTCGAGACGATATTTGAAACGCGCGCGGTTCGGCGCTGCGAGGTTCAAGCTGGTGTATTGAATATCCAAATGCTCTTTTCCGGCTGGGATCACGACCTTCTGCAACACTTTTCCGTGGACGCCGTTCGCGTTTTGATTTTGCGTTTCGACGAACACCGATTCGATAATCACCGGAGGCGGATTCGTGTTCAAACTGAACTCGGACGGATTAACCGAAGCCAGGCCGGCGATCGTCGGAAACCAAAGCGTTCCATCGCGCGTTTGGCAGGCGGCGGGTTGCGAACCGACGGTGCATTCGCTGGCGGGCAAGCCGTCTCGTTTTCCATAACTGCGACAGGGAATAAAATGAGCCGCTCCATTCGCGAAATCGGTCAACGCCTTTTTCGGAACGCGCATCAGGCCCGTGTTGGACCCGATCCAGAGCGAACCCATTCCATCGTCAATGATGTAGCCAATGCTGTTGCTGATCAGCCCTTCGCGCGTCGTGTAGTGAGTCCATTTTCCGTTTTGCATACGAACCAGGCCGCTGCCAAAAGTTCCCACCCACAGAACGCCGTCTTTATCCAAGTGGAGCGATGAAATATTGTCGCTCGGAAAACCGTTGGTCTTTTGAAATGAAGTGAATTGGCCTTTGCTCAAACGGTTCAGCCCGCCTCGTTCCGTTCCAATCCAAAGGTTGCCTTCGGCATCGTCTGCGATAGCTCTCACGATGTTCGCCGAGAGCCCCTCATTCGTCGTAAAAACTTTCGGCTCACGCTCATTCCAAAGCACCAGGCCGCCTTCTGTTCCGAGCCAAAGTTGCCCGGCGCGATCTTCGTGAATCGCCGAAAGTTTTGTATGTGGAAGCCCGGCACCCATTGGCTGGAATCGTTGGTTCTGCAATTGAAATAACCCGACCAGCTCTCCCGAGGTGGCGACCCAAACCCGCTTCTTTCGATCGACCAGAATGCCGCGCGGATTCAGTTGGCTCAACGACCCGTAAATCGAAGGCACCTGATTCAGAACGCCATCCTTCCAGTAATCAACCCCTTGATTGTTCGAGCTAAACCACAGCCCGCCTTCTTGATCTTCACACACAGATTGCACCACCAATCGCGCGGCTTCATCCAATGGTTTAAAAATCTGGCGCTTAACCCGGTTCAATCCATCTCCATCCAATCCAACCCAAAGGCTCATATCGTCCTCGGCTTGGAGTGAGAGAACGAAGTTGCCGGACAACCCTTCGCCTTTGGAACTTTTGAAAAGATGAGTCGCGTTACCTTCCGCATCGAACCAAAACAATCCCTCGCCCAGGGTGCCGACGACCAGGTTGCCATCGCGATCTTCACAGGCGGTTGCGATGCGCGTCCCGTTGCGCCAAGGATACGGCCAGTCGCGCTCCATTTTTTGCGCGGCCCATTTCTGAACGCGTCCATCGGCCAAGCGCCATTGTCCGCCCGATTTGCTCGCGAACAAAAAATCCAGCAGACCGACACGAACCACTTCTTCGCGCGCCAAAGAATTTGCGCCACGAATTTTTTTTGAATCAATCGAGAAGAGCGAGCGATCCCACCCGACCCAAAGCAAACCGGATTTTTCCACAATCATGCTGCGGGAACGATTGCTGCGATCTCCTCCGACACTCCAGACATCCTCCGTTCCATTTCGATAACGCCCAAGCTCGCCGTCCGCCGTGTAAAGCCAGATCGCACCTTCTGCATCTTCACACACCGAGACCAGCCGCCCTTCCCGACGACCACGGCCGATGTTCAAACTTTTCACCTGACCATCTTTGATCACCACCGCACCATCGGTCTCCGTTCCGACCCATAGATTTTTTTGGCTGTCCTCAAACAGATAAACAATGCGGCTGCTGTTCAATCCCGGGGTGTTGCTTTCGTCGAAAACGGTGAAGCGACTTCCATCAAAACGCACGAGACCGTTCAACGTGCCGAGCCAAAGGTAACCATCCCGCGTCTTGAGCATCGTAATGACCGAACCTTGCGGCAACTGGTCTTCCGCCACTGGCCATTCCTCGACAGAATAGCGCGGAGCCGCCGTTGCAGCGCTGCTCGCGCCGCAGACGCAGAGCAAAATCCACCCGGCAATCAGCACTCCGGCGAGCCTCGAAAAGTCCTTCGGCATAAAGCAATTGTTCAAATGGGCAGTGGCTACTGTAAAGACCTTTGATGAGGAACTCATAACTTGGAGAGTTCAAACCGAGAAAAGTAGTTTTGTCGCAAGAAAACGGTGATTCCAAATGTCGAGGTTTAGAACCTCATCTGTTTCAAAAGTAATCGTATCCAATTCTGCTGACCGTTTGCGCTCTGAAATACGCCGCCAAAACCACCGCCAACAAATAACCGTATGCAATCATGAGCAAAGTGCGGTTAAACCATAGCTGAACGTTCGGGTTATTTTTACGGCGGAAGCAAAAGTTTAAGGCGCACAAAATGACAACGATGGATAACGCCGATATCCATGCTCTAGTATACCAACTTATGAAAGGTTTGGGTCGTGCGAAGCCAAAACCAATTTCATCTGGTCCCCACGCGATTAAACATTGCGCTAAAACCCATGTACCCACCCCAACGCCGACGATTGTTAGAAACCAAAACTTTGCAGCGCGAGCTAGGTTGTCTGAATGGGCCAGAGGGAAAAATGAGAACGGAAGTTTTAATAAAAACAATGTGCCGAGAAGGGATAGTCCGAGTGGTGCCAATATTCCCGCCACCGAACTTAGTGCGCCATAAAGTATAAGGGGTTTTCCCCTAATCTCCCAATCTGCGGTTTGCCGCGTTTTAATCTCATTTTTCACCTGCATGCTTTGCAGGACGATATTGCTGGCTGTTTCTGAAACCAGATGTTGCGCCAGATATGTTTGCAGCAAATCCTCTCGGATTTTTTGGATTTCTTCATGATGGTTGGCAGTCTATTTTGGAACTGTTTCCCTACCCATTCTGAGCGCAAGAGCATTAAGAAATTCATCTCCCGGGGAAAAGATTTGAAAACGATTAGCAACTGGGCTGTCGAACCAAGTGGGTTTTTGAAGACTTTGCAATCTTTCCATTTCCGTTGAGAAACCCCGATCGTCACCTGCAATAACGGCTTCTGTCATTCGATCAATCAAAGTTCTTTTGATCGTTCCCTGAAGGGTCAGCGCGGAAAAGTCCGGCGCTAGGTTATTCGCCGCGATCGCTGCATCCAATTCAGACAAACCTTTGGCTCGCATTAGCCGCTTTATGTAATCAAAAGAAGCTTTGTAAGCTAACGACCATTTTCCTTTCTCTGCCGCAATCCGAAGTGCGTCGAGCGCGGACTGCTCTCGCCCGGCTCCGAACTCATGAGACGCTTCAGCGAGCCAAAGCGCACCGTTGTTCAGGTAAGACTTCTGAGCAAGATGAATCAAATCTGAGCCAAATTTTTCGAGCCTCGCACTTTTATAGCTATTGGTTGCACTCGATTGACCGTCACGATTTATCCAAACAAATCTTAGGGCTGCCCACTGTAATAAAGGATGATCCTTCCAGAGCGCAGCATCTGGGAATTGAATTTCAGAATAACTACCTGCCGAGCAAGCTTGAATGTAGCTATCCGGCGACAACCGGGCGTCGCGCCGCAACTCCTGAATAAACCGGTCAGTGAAGGAGACGTTGGGTATGGTCTGCAGAACGCACCCAGGCTCTTGTCCTCGAACGTAAGTATTTCCACGAAAAGGAAGGAGTAGTCGAAGGCAGAGAACATGCATTTCGCGAGTCGCAGGAAATAAGAAGCTGGCCACGAAAAGAATCCAGAAAACAAAAGCAGCAACGCCAAGGCGCTTTAAGATTTTCTTCACGCAAAGGAACTTATTCTGATGAATGCGCGCAATCAACTTTACTTTTGGAGTTGAGGTGACCGTTTTTAAAAAAAACTCCCAAACACCGGCGGGATTTCACGGGCGACACACCGCAGACTGGTGCCGCGCGCCCGCAAATTTTCATCGAGTTCACCCGCCGCCACATGGGAATCCAAAACTTCTTCGATCAACGATTGCTGCTCTTGAAATCTTTCTTTGTGCGGATGACGAGCATCCAGCCAATGAGCCAGCAACCGGGCGCGCATTTCCGGTAAACGCCACATGCGCCGCCCGTATTCAAAACGAGCAACGTCGTCGTAATTCGGGTAAGGTCCCCAAACCAAATTATCCTTCGAGCTGTTCGCCAAGCCGGTCACAACATCAATCTATCAAGCCAACTTGTTTGGCCCAAGCCGCATGTGCGCGGTCGCGAGGTTCGTTGCGTTTGAGTTTCGGCACGAGAAGGTCGGGAGGAGCGGGAACAATAATTTCGAGTAGTCCGTAATTTTTTTTTGTCGCGCGATTTTCCCAGCCTGTTGGAAATTCCTGGAGCACCGATGTCGGCATCAAGTTCACATGCCACCCGTGTTTTTGTTCGAATTCGCTTCCGATAAGTGCCTCGTAACAAAGCCGGGCAATTTCGTCTGAATCGGTGATTGGATCGACATCCATGCTGTTTTCCGGCAGCGGTTCGGAAACGCCGAGTTGTGCTGCGTGCCACAACAACGCGCCAGAACCGATCAAAAACATTTTTCCGGGTTGGGTAATCTGTTTTCCAAACTCAATGAGCCAGTCTTCAACCTGCTGTGGATGTCGCAATTCGCGTCGGGGCACAACTTTTTGTAACAGATGAAACGACAAGGCTCAATTGTTCTTTCAGAACTCCTTAACGGCGACTCGGCAGAGCGCTGCTACGGCAAAGAAGTTTTGAAAGAAGTCTGGTTGATTTCGAATTCTTCTTTTGCACGTCCGCGCGCTTGGGCAGACTCCGGCGATGGGCGTAACTCCGCAACAATTTGAGCAGATGAAAAATCGGCTGAAAAGCCCCGCTCGTTCTGCAAAATCATCGACGCTCATTCTCGAAAGCAGTTTTAAACCCGCTCGATTGCACGAAATCATCATCGGCATTGATCCTTCGCTTCGGGGCACAGGTTACGGCGTGATTCGCCTCGCCAAACCTTTTCCCGAAACGCTCGCGCAGGGAACGATTTCCTGTCCGTCGAGCTGGGAACATTCGCGGTGCCTCGTAAAAATTGCGCACACATTGCGCGACATTCTCAAACAGCATCAAGCCACGGTTTGCGCCATCGAGGGGCTTTTCTTCGCGCAGAATTTGCAAACGGCTTTGACGATGGGCGAAGCGCGCGGCGCGGCGCTGGTGGCCGTTGGCGAAGCGGGTTTGGAAATTTTCGAAATTTCACCGCGCAAAGTCAAACAGGCCATTGTCGGTTACGGCGCGGCGCAGAAATTGGCCGTGGCGAAAATGGTGCAGCGGATGTTGCATCTCGCGGAACCGCCTGCTCCCGACGCCGCCGATGCACTCGCGCTGGCCTTGGCACATGCGCAAGGGATCAGTCGATTTAATCTGAGCGCGTCAAAACGGATTTAGCTGTTCGGTCTTACTCATACTCCTAATCGTAATCTGCTTTCCGCGATGAAGAGGGATTAAGAATAAGATTACGAACCCGAAAGTTCGATGGGTTGTTGCACAAAGATATTTCCAGCGAGAACGCGCACCGGCTTCTCGCTTTGAAAGGTTAGCTGCCTTTACGATTATTGCGATTGCTCCTATCTACTTCGCGCGGAGCGGCGGCGGGAGGCGATGAGACCGGTGCTGAAGGAGCCGAGTAAGTTCGTGCTCGTTGGTCGCTGCCCGACCCAGATGGCGCGTTGAAGGTCTGCTGCCGTTGCACTGGAGCGCTCGGCGCTGGTGAATTCGCCATCGAACGTAACGAACTTTGTGATCCGACGTTATCACGTGACGATTCCTGGTGACGCGTTTCACGCACTTCGGGTTGCTCCCTTTGAATCTGAGGAACAGTTGGCTGCGAGCGAACGATCGTAGTCGAGCGCGACTCGTGTTGCGCCGGTTGAGTTGGAAGAACTGCCGCGCCCGATGAACCAGTGCCGATCCGCGCGCTTGGAGAATTCGGCACCGGAACGTTGCCAGCCGAACCACCGAAATTTCTGCCCCGCTCTTGCGCTGCGCTTTGTGCAGGCAATTGTCGCAACGACGTCGATCCACTGCGGCGAGAACTCAATTCCTGGCTAGGCGTTGTCGAACGGCTTCCTGAAGTCACCCCCGAGTTTCCACCGTTCGCAGTGGTCGCCGGCTGTTGCTGAGTCTGAGCCGTAGATTGCGAACCGCGCGTTCCGCTGGGTTGCGGCGTTCGTAAAAAAGTTTGCCCGGTCGATCGAAGGGGCGTTGTCGTGGATGCGAGTTGTTGATTTTGCGTAACGCTCGGAGCAACAGGTTGCCCCGCAGTCGGACGATTTAAAAGAATTCGATCTTCCGGTGAACCACCTTGGGCCAAAGTGAGCGAACTATTTTGCGGCGTTTGAGCCGGAGACGTCGTATGGCTTCCACCCATTTGCCGCTGTGCCAAAGTATTCTGCGCCGCGGCATTGGGCCTGAAAACGGTCAGGCCATTTCCCTCCAAACGCTCGGCTCTGCCCACGGGATTTGAAGTCGTGGGTAAATCACGCAGGGGAACGGTTCGGACGGCCGTATGGGTTGCCTCGGCGACGCGATGCCGACCAATTCCTTCGTTGATCACCGCGTTGTCATGTCCTTGATGATAGTTGTTCGCCACGATGCTCTGTCGGTAAATCTCCGACGAATGCGTCCTCGCAACGTAGTAATGAGACGGATAGCGATCGCAAAAACGGCTGGTCGGAACAAATGTGTAGCAGTTGTCGCGCAAACCAAAATCAAAGCTGAATCCAACGTGCGAATTGCGATAGCGAAATCCAAAACCGTCGTAACACGCAGTCGGCGGTAGCGGTGCCCAGCCGCAGTATGAATCGGTGTAGCGCCAACTCACCCACGCAGGTCCCCAAGTCGAACCCGGCACCCATACCCAGCCCGCGCGATCGTCGCAATGCCAGCGACCATAGTGAAACGGGGCCCAGCCCCAGGAATAATCCGACTCCCAATACCAGCCGGACGACGTGTAAATCCAACGACCGCGATCCCCATACGGACGCCAATTGCGATTGAGCGAGACAACGGTTGGTTGCCAGCAGCGCCCATAATCGCCGACCACAATCCAGCTGCCGTACGGTGAAAGGGTTTGTTCGAAATAGTTGATGTTCACCTGCTGTGGTTGAGGCGTGGCTGCAGTTTCATCATAGGTCGGAGCCGCTGCGACAGAATAGGATGGCGCTGCAGGTTCAGCAAGCGACGGAGCCGGAACAGGATTGATGGGTGCCGGTGCCGGAAGTTGGTTTCCGGGTTGAGCATTTTCTGCCGGCGATTTAGCGATTTCCGCGCTCTTACCTTCGCGAACCAGCGTGGCCAAGACCGGTTCCGACAACCCTAAATCTTTCAGGTAAACGATCTCATCAACCGTCGGGCTAAAGATGTGCCCGGACTTCTCCAGATAAGCGACCAGCACTTCTTCGCCAACGCCCGATTGAATTAACTTCACAACTTGAGCAACACCGGGTGAAAGGTTGGCGGGCGCGATGATCGCGTGCAGTGGTGCTGAATCGTTTTCACTCGCTTCAGCCTGTAAAACTGCGGCAGCCGATCGTTCCGAAATAACCTCTTGGGCAGCAGGGGCGACATTGGTTCCATTACTTTTATCAAGACACCCCAAGAACAGCATCGAACTGCTGATGGCCAGTCCTAATCGCCAACCCCTTTTTAAATTTGTATTCATCTGGGTTAAACTCCTACTAAAAGTTACGTCATTTGGTTGAGTCTTCAAAGTATTCCTTTTGTATTAGCTATCTCAATGGACGGTTCAGTTTCAATAATATTCAAGCGGGCAAATCGCCGGGAATAGGCAATGAACGGTGAAAAACATTGCACGCGGGGGAGGACTCCTTCACCTTACTTTGACTCGGTTGGAGAGATGGCTGAGTGGTTTAAGGCACACGCCTGGAAAATGTAAAAACGGTTTCTGCCCCAAATGGACACAAGTGGATTCATCAATACTGACGGCCTTTCGATCGCGTTTTTAGATATTCGGCTTCGGTCTGATTTGGCCTCAAAAAGACTGAAATTACGGCAAGCAGTATCAAATGGCAGTATCAGATTGAGGTTTGAGAATAGATAACAAACCATTGGCTCAAAACAACAATTTACATCGTCTATGTCTTATCGGTTTTAAATTTAGCAAGTGCACACCCAAACTAAAATTCCTTTAACAAAGGGAAATAATTACTAAGCTAAGTTGTATGCCAAAAAACGCGAGCACAATTGAACTTCAACAGCAGGTGGACCTTCTCTACAAGCAAATTACCGGCGGCGCAAATCTTTTTCTGTAAATTCTTTGAGCATCAAACTGAGGGTGGGTTTTGGTTTTCCATGTTGAGGTAAATTTTTCCGGTTTCCCAATCG
>JAYVSV010000056.1:0-68578 GCA_043775015.1 Verrucomicrobiota bacterium | reverse complement strand
GAAAACATCGGGTGTGATTAAAAGTGGGAGAAGGAACGGAGCGCGGACATTTCTGTCCGCCGGGGCTTGGCTAAAATATCAAGCGTTCTGGGCGGAAGGACGCGCGGGCGGACAGGAATGTCCGCGCTCCGTCACCCACTTTTAATCACACCCAAAGGCGATCCGGACGTAATACAGCTTTGCCCAATGAACTAAAATCTGCATACTGTGGATCAAATGCCTAAGAAATTTGTTTTGTTTCTCGTGGTCGTGCTTTGGCTTTGCCCTTCATCCCGAGCGAGCACGGATTACGGCCCTGCCATTGACCGCCCGATGAGTTGCACGAAATGGTACACGACTGGCAACGGCCATCATTTCTGCGTCATTCACGACATGGAGGGTTATTATTGGTCGAGCATTTCCTACTTGAACCGTTGCGACCAAAATACGAACGGGAGTTACAATGTGTCCGCGAGCATTCATTACCTGGTAAATGGATTGCAGAACGGCAGCGACGAAGATGGACACAATGAAAACTACCCCGCTGATCCGGCGGCTGGGGAAATCTCTCAATCGGTGCGTGAAGCGAATTACGCATGGCACGCGGTTTGTTGGAACAAATGGTCCTGGGGCACCGAGCACGAGGGTTTCGCGAGCAGCCCTGCTTGGTACACTGAAGCGATGTATGTCGCCTCCGCCGGTTTGCAGCGGCATTTAATGTTGCAAACCAGTGATCCGATTGACCGCAACCACATCATTGGCCACAACGAAAAGCAGACCGCATCGTGGGTGACCTGGATGGCGGCAAATTATCCTTCGATGGACGCCACCTGCAATACGCACACTGATCCCGGGGTTTATTGGAACTGGTCGCACTTCATGGCGTTAATTCTTGGCGCACCAACGGCACCAACGAATCTAGTTCTTTTGCCAATCAGCACGACGCAAATCAAATTGACCTGGACCGACTCCGCGACGAACGAAACCGGCTTCAAGATCGAGCGCGCCACTTCAGTCGGAGGGCCTTGGTCACAAATTTCCACCACGGCGATGAATGGGGTCACCTACACGAACAGTGGGCTGGTCGCATCGACGGTTTATTATTATCGCGTCAGGGCTTACAACGCGGATGGCGATTCTGATTATAGCGCGATCAAAAGTGCAACGACGGGGAACGCTGCGCCCGTCCTCGCCACCGTTGGCAACAAGACGCTGGTCGAAGGTTCGCTGCTGAGTTTTACGGCAAGCGCCACCGATGCCGGACTCGGCGCGACCACATTGATTACCGATTTTGAATCCTATTCATCTGGAACTGCGTCCATATTATTCCAGAAACCAACCTACTCAGGCTCCACGCGTGGAGTCGATCTGACGCCGACGAACTTCACGATCGTTGCATCAACCTTCCCGGCGGGCACTGGCAAAGGAACCCGGGTTCTGAAAACTTCATGGTCTTTCCTCGCTGGCTCCAGCAATTGGGTGCGCCTGACAACGGCCTCGGTTTCAACTTTTCCGCGACCGGTGATCGACCTGAAACAGATTGTTAAATTCGATTTTTACACCGACACAGCGTTGCAACTTGCGTTGTGTGCGAGCGAAACCGGCAATCCTGTCGGCACAGCAATTGGTTCTGATGGCGGCAGCAGCGCCAGCTACGAATGGGCCGGAGTAACGAACGTCAACAGCACCGCGCCTGTTCCGACACGCACCATTCCCGCGAACACCTGGACGACGGTTCAGTTTAATCTGCCGTTCGAACCGATTACTCCATTTGCTTTGGCCGCCGCGAATGGAGTTCTCTCCAGTCCAACCGGCCTTGGTGCGTTGGAACATCTCGCGCTCGTTCCCACCTCCACCGCTGCGGGCACCTACACCATTTACATGGATAATTTTTCCGTCGTTTACTCCAACATTCTTACCTACAGCCTCGACCCTGGCGCGCCGGCCGGAGCGAGCATTAATCCCTACACCGGTCTGTTCGTCTGGACACCAACCGAGGCGCAAGGGCCGGGCGTTTACGACATCACCGTTCGTGTGACCGACAACGGCTCTCCCGCGCTGAGCGATTTTGAAACCATCAGCGTCGTTGTGAACGAAACCAATAATTTCGCACCGACCTTGGTGACGATCCCGGACAAAACGGTTTTAGCCGGCGACACGTTGACGTTTACGAATTCTGCGGCGGATTCCGACCTGCCGCTCGAATTAATTTTCAGCCTCGATCCCGGCGCGCCCACCGGAGCCGGGGTCAACCCGGGATCAGGGATTTTCAATTGGGCCACGCCGATCGATTCACCGGACAGCACGAACTCGATCACGGTGCGCGTTTCGGACAATGGAACTCCGGAAAAAACCGCCACACGAACCTTCAACACCCGCGTCGTCTCAAGAGTGTTGACCTTCACTCCCGGAGTGAACCTGGAAAACATGGCGCTCTCCTGGAGCACCATTCCGGGGAAGAGTTATCGGGTTCAATTCAAATCCGATTTGTCGGAAACGGAATGGTCCAACGCGACTGGCGACATTGTCGCGACTGGAACTTCAATGCAACAAGTCATCCCGATAGCGAGTAGCGGTCAACGTTACTATCGAATTATGCAACTCCCGTAACGAGAGACGCGGGTTGCGGAAAGCTGAGTTCAAGCGGTCGCGTTGCCCCCGAATTTTATTCCCTGCGCGAGAGGAAGTTCGTTCGAGTAATTAATCGTAACGGTTTGGCGGCGCATATAATTTTTCCACGAATCACTGCCACTCTCGCGTCCACCGCCTGTCTCCTTTTCACCGCCGAACGCGCCACCGATTTCCGCGCCACTCGTCCCGATATTCACGTTGGCAATCCCGCAATCGCTTCCGCAACTCGACAAAAACAACTCCGCTTCGCGCACTTCGTTCGTGAAAATCGCGGAACTCAACCCCTGCGGAACCGCGTTGTGTTCGGCGATGGCGTTCTCCAAATTTTTGTAGGGAATCAGATAGAGAATCGGCGCGAACGTTTCTTCGTGGACAATTTTGAAAGTCGCTTTTGCTTTCGCAATGCACGGCGTGACGTAGCCGTTGCCGGGAAATTGTTTTCCGCTCAAACGTTCGCCGCCGTGCAAAATGGTTCCCCCTTCGCGTTGCAATTTTTTCAACGCGGCCTGCATCGTTTCCACCGCCTGCGCGTCGATCAACGGCCCCATCAACGTTTTCGGGTCAGTCGGATTGCCAATCGAAACTTGTCGGTAAGCGGCGAGCAAACGATTCGTTAATTCCTCTTGAATCGATTCGTGAACAAAAACACGGCGAGTCGAAGTGCAGCGCTGCCCGGCAGTCCCGACGGCGCCAAACAAAATCGCTGGCGTGGCTAAATTCAAATCGGCGCTGGGGGTGACGATGATTCCATTGTTGCCGCCGAGTTCGAGCAATGTTTTTCCCATGCGACGCATCACCGCTTCGCCCACCGCGCGACCCATCTTCGTGGAGCCGGTGGCCGACACGAGCGGAATGCGTTTGTCGTTCACCAAACGTTCGCCAACATTTTTTCGGCCGCCGACAATGAGGCTGAAAATCGCGGGATCCATCTTGTTCGCGCGGCAAACTTTCTCCGCAATTCTGATCGTCGCAATGGCGGTGAGCGGCGTTTTTTCCGAGGGCTTCCAAAGTGTGGCATCGCCGCAAACCGCAGCGAGCGCGCTGTTCCAGGCCCACACGGCCACGGGAAAATTGAAGGCGCTGATAATCCCAACCACACCGAGCGGTTGCCATTGTTCCATCATGCGATGCTGCGGACGTTCGGAGGCGATGGTCAGCCCGTAAAGTTGGCGGGAAAGTCCGACCGCAAAATCGCAAATATCGATCATCTCCTGAACTTCGCCTTCGCCTTCCGCAAGAATTTTTCCGGTTTCAAGGGTGACGAGTTTGCTGAGATCTTTCTTCGCGACGCGCAAAGCATTGCCAAACTGGCGAATGATTTCACCGCGCTTCGGCGCAGGCACCGCCCGCCACGTTTGAAAAGCAGCCTGAGCGCGCTGAATGGCTCGCTCGTATTCCGCCGATGTTCCTTCGCGCACGCGCGCTAATATTTTTCCGTCGATGGGAGAAATGCTTTCGAGCACGGGACCCCCGCCGAGCCACTCGCCGCAGAACACGCCGGGATTCATCTCCTGCAGGCCAAGTTTTTTTAACACCGGAGCGTTGCTGTTTTTTGCTTCATTCTTCATCGGTTGTAGTGTGGAGAATTTTTTCCGAGATTTGAATTAAATACATTTTGACAGGAAATCAAAAATGAAAACGTGCGTTGAAACATTCGAGACAAAATTTGCACGAATCCAAAAAACAACCCGTGGAGACGTGCGGTTTTACGGCGGCAAGATTTCCACGATTTCCGCCAGAGGACGACCCCATGGATCGACCAGCGTATTGCGTCGTCCGTAAAGCGAATGCGTGCCCGCCAGTTTCAACGCGCGATTCATGAATCCATCAGAACTCAGTGTCAAAAAAAACTTTGGCCTGCTCAAATGCTCGATGTTGAAATCCTTCAAAATTTGCCCGAGCGGACGATGCTCTTTTAGAATTTCTTTTTGTGCTTCGAGTGGAAACAAATCCAAAATGATTTTGATCGCGCCGAATTCCACCGGGTTTTTTTCACCATTCGACATCAAAACCACTTCGCGAAAATATTCATTTTCATGCGTATGGCGGGCGAGCAGTTGGACATGAATGGCGTCGGCGTAAAAAGCCTGGAGGCGCGAGGTCATGTCGCCATCGTGAACGAGAAGCGATTTGTAAGGCTCGGGGATTACGTTGGGTTCGACGCGGCCAATCGCCGGCAGAATTTCGCCGCGCTCGCGGTAAAACTCATCCAGCGGATAGGTGTCCGCGTAAACGGCCCGGGCAGCAAATGCCCCTGCTTCTGAGTTGGCTCCAAGATTACGCATATCTGGCATTTTTGTGTTCTGGCAAAAAGAATTCGTGGAGCAACCGGTCCACTTGCAACAAACCTTCTCGATTCAAACTGACGACATCACCGTCCACTTTTCCAAAGCCCCAATCTTTCAACGTTTGCAGCGGACCGGCGAACCGTTGGCGGGGATCGACGCCGAATTTCTTTTGAAAATAATCGCAACTCATGTGGCCGAGCTTGAGTTGCAGGACAAATTCGCGGATGAGCTTTTCGTCGTTGGTGGGAGTGAGCGCGCGGAAGATCGGCAATTCGCCTTGCGTGATTTTCGTCACGTAAGTTTCGAAGTCGTGATGATTTTGATAATGCGTGCCGCTAAAATGGCCGAAACTCGCCACGCCGAGCGAAAGTAAATCCGCGCCCGCCCAAAGTTTGTCGCGATAAACAAATCTGGAGGGTGGAACAGGCGTCTCGCCTGTTAAATTCGGCGTCGCGCCGAATTTCGTTTGAAGATGTTGCCTGCTGTTGGGCGTTCGATTGTCAGAAGTCTCACGCTTATCGACGGTTTCCGGCGGGACGCCGGAAACAACAGGCCGGAGGCCTGTTCCACCCCTCACCGCAGTGTAAGCACTCGCAATCGTGTAACCGGCTTTCTCCAATTCCTCGAACGCGTATTTGACCCAGGCGCGTTTCGTTTCCCAATCGGCGACGGGCGCGACGAGTTTTCCCCCGGCTTTCATCTCCTGATAAATCGTCGTGTTGTAGGGAACTTCCATCTGATAAATTGTCACGCTGTCCGGCGAAAGCTCGATGGTTTTTGCGACGCAATCTTTCCAGTTTGGCTCAGTTTCCTCGACCATTCCAGCGATGAGATCAATGTTGATTTGTGGAAAACCGAGTTCGCGCGCGTAACCGTAAGCGCGATAAACTTCCTTGGAACGATGGGCGCGCCCGTTGATTTCCAGAATATGATCGGAGAAATTTTCCACGCCCAAACTCAAGCGCGTGACGCCTATTTCGCGGATCGCTTTCAACTTGTGATCGGTGAGCGTGCCCGGTTCGCACTCGAAAGTGACTTCCTCGACGCCATCCCACGGGATGAGTTTTTTCATTCCGTCGGTGAGATATTTCAGTTGATCAACGGACAAATACGAAGGCGTGCCTCCGCCGAAATAAACGAAGTTCGCCGTGCGCCCGCCGATGATCGGTTTCTGTGCGTAGATCGAAAGTTCTTTCAACGCGGCGTCGATGTAAGCACGAATCGCGACGGAATCTTTGTCGGTATAAACTTTGAAATAACAAAAGTGACAACGCTTCCGGCAAAACGGGATGTGCAAATAAATTCCCAGCGGCGTGGTGGTCGGCTGCGAATCGCGCGTCGAGAGAAAATTGTGGGTCGGCGGTTTTTCGAGAGCGGCCAAAATGTCGGGGACGAATTCCGGTTTCCAAAAAGAAAACGGCGGGTAATTGGAAACGAAATAATTGCCGACGGTGGTTTCTTTTTTGGTCGGCAGGGCAATGGTTTTTGGCCGTAATGGAGTCGTGTTCATATCTTGGGAAAATTATTCTCAGCCTCGGCAAGAATTCGGCTTATTTCCTTATAATGATCTCTTCGTTTTTTGGCCTGCTCATTTTGAGGGGTTTCCTTAATGCACATTTCAAAAAATTCCGCCTTAGATTCAGCAAGCTCCCGAGCTGTGAGTTTTTTCTTTCTTGTTTGTCGCGCCAACGGAGAAGCCCCGCAACTCAGGAAGAATTTGACCAGCGCCAAGCTTCCTCGAAATGCACAGCGCATCAACGATGTATTTCCCGAATAGTCGGCAGCATTTATTTCAGCACCGCCTTCGATCAAAAGCCGCGCTGTTTCTGGAGAGGTTGCATACATTAGGGCTGTTACTTCCTTTTCCTTTCGGCCATCCACCGGTGAATGATAATTGAACCTAAAATTTGGATTTGCGCCTTTTTGTAAGAGTATCTTGATAGCTTCTGTACTATTTGTGAAACAAGCATTGTATAACGGAGTATTGCCAACTTGTGGATGGGCGAAATTCGGGTTGGCACCACTTTCAAGAGTTCGAAGCAATGCAGCAACGTCATTCTGGGCCGCGGCCCGGAACAACTCTTCATATTTAGCTTCTAATTGAATTACATTCATCAAGAAATTCGCTTCTCAAAATCTTTCACCGTCGGCGGCTTCTTTCCCTTGCCCGAAATGATTTCGTGTCCTTCGGATCGCAGGAGTTTTGATTGCGTGACGATGCCGCCGGGATATTTCGGATTTAATTCACCGCCGGTTTTCAACGTTCGCCACCAGGGTGTGACGCGCTTTTTTCCTTCGGCTTGCGCTTCGGCAGCAGCATTGGCAGCTATCCACGCAAAAATTCCGGTCGTGATCGGACAGGCAAAATTGACGCCGTGCTTGCGAGCGAGCGCCTGGCGGAGATGATGAATGGTGGTCACGCGACCCTTGGGAACACGGCGCATTAATTCATCCACTTCGAGCGGCGCAGGAATGACCATCGTTCCCGTTCCCCAACGGCTGCTCTTGTCATCGACTTTGCCGATTTTGGGCAAACCTTTGTTGTCCGCCAATTTTTCCTGCCACGATTTTCGTTTGTAGACGCTCATAATTAAATCACGTTGTTTTGGGACGAATCTTTCCGGCCAAAAGTTCTTCCAACGTCTCGCTTACATCAATTTTTCCCGCCCAATCGCGAAGATAACTCAAATCAAGCATTTCGCGCTGGACGGCCAAAACACCGGCTGCGTCTTTCAATTGCCGATCCGAGGGCGTGATGTTGCTCCAATAAAGTTTGTGCAGAATGACGTCTTCGGCAGTTGCCATCCACGCGGTTTCGTCGAACACAGTTATTTTGTGGCGGCGTGAAAACATTTCACGTTCAAACGGAACATTCTTCAAAAGCCAAAAATCAACCTTGAGTTCAGAGCGGGTATCAATGGCGTTGAATTGGTGAGGCGGTTCGTAAGCAGCGCGAATCGATTCCTCCTGCATGAAAAATTCGCCGGAGAAAGCAGTGACCAACGCCGGGATCGCGGAAGGCGGCAATTGAAGGACAAAATCCAAATCGTGAGTGGTGCGGGGAATGCCCCAGTAGTTGCTCGCCATCGAGCCGGTGATCATGTAGGCCACAGCGGTGCCGTTCAAACGGCGCAGACAATCTTTAAGAAGTTCCTGTTCCGTCATAGCTCACGAGCGAGCTTCAGCCGCTCGCGCAATTTTTGTTCGACCTCGTTTGGGCTTATCTTTGGAAACTGAGCGCGAATGCCTTCTCGCGCCACGTCGCACGAAAGTTCATGGAGCCGAAACGCTAGTGAGAGACGCTCTTCGCCGCTCATGCGCCGGTATTTTTCGATCTGCCTTTCCGATGCGGTTTCTGGACTCATTTTTTTTCTCCGAAGCAATAGACGTAGCCGTCTTCACTGCCGATCACAAATTTTTCGTCAGCCACGGCGGGCGAACTGTCGATCGGTTGGCCGATTTCGTAGGACCAAAGCTCTTTGCCGTCCGCCAACGAAACAAGATAAACCCGGCCATCGTCCGAGCCTACGACCACTTTGTCTCCGGCCACCACCGGCGAGCTGTCCACTTTGCCTTGCGTGGCGAAGGTCCAGATTTTTTGGCCAGTCTCGCGATTAAGGCAGTGCAGAAGTTTGTCGCGCCCGCCGACGACTACGCGATCCGCCGTCACGGCGGCGGAGGACATGTAGGGAAAATCACGATTCTTGTAGCGCCAGAGGATCGGCGAATTGGTTTCAGAATTTTCGGGTTTTTCGGAGGGACGAGTTCCACGAGTCCCATTTTTCTCGTTTGCATTTTCAGGGACTTGTGACGCTTTGTTAGGGACTTGCGGAGCGCGTCCCTCCGACAAATCGATGCAGAGAAATTCGTTTTCGTAATGGCCGAAATAAGCGCGGTTCCCCGCCAGCGCGACCGATGCCGCGACATACGCGCCCGCTTCGATTTCTTTGATTTGTTTTCCGTCCGCCACGGAAATGACGTGCAGCAATCCGTCGCATCCGCCGAAAACCGTTTTCCCATCCGCCACGGCGGGCGAGCCATTAATGTAATTGCCAGTTTCGTAAACCCAATTGGATTTGCCGGTCTGTGCATCGACGCAGTGCAACTTGAAATCGTAGCTGCCGATGAGGAGGCTCGTAGCTGCGTCTCGGGAGAGCGCAGGTGGCTTTCCGGGAGATAATTCAGCCGCGCTCTGCCGAGACGCAGCTACGATATTGGGCGCGCCAAGAATTTTGCCATCGGTTTGATATTGCCAAAGCAGCTTGCCGGATTCCGCGTCAAACGAATAAAGAACCCCTTTCATCGAGCCGATGAATAGTTTTCCGTCCGCGAACAGCCCGGGCGCTTCCACGCTGCCGGTTGTTTTGTAGGTCCAGATTTTTTGGCCGGTTCGCAAGTCGAGCGCGTAAACATTCGCGTCGCTGGAACCGACGAAAACTTTTCCGCCCGCAATTACCGCAGATGATTTGACGGGGCCGCCGGTTTTGAATTTCCAGAGTAACGAAGGTTTTGGCGGCAGCGGGGTCGATGTCACCCCGAGCAGCGCCGGGCCACCGCGAAACATCGGCCAATCCGACGGAGAATTGGCGCCATGGGCCGATGCCACGAGGCAAACTGCAAATAAAATTCTGACGGTGAAACGAAACATCTTGAAACAGTTCCACGAAAGTATCGCTGGTCAAAAACTCTTTGGCAATGGATTGTTACCTACACGTATCATCTGGAAAATTGGCGGAAAAAATTCACCGTGACTAAATATCCACACGACATATCTCCGTCTCGGGAATAATTTAAAAAATGGCCCAACGAATCAGACGTTTCGGAGCGTTGGCATTGCCGCTGCCAAGCAAAGCCGGAGGCAATTTCTTCAAGCAATTATTAAATCGAAACCGATGATTCATTAAATCTGGAGAGCCGTCAGAAACGACTTTGACACGGTCACGGAAACGACACCCAAATGTTAATAACATCCACTTGCACTAACTTGTAAACCAACATAGGGTTTGATCCGTATAGAGGAAAAACGCTTTCGTTTTAAACCTCTTGCGGCCAAATTTTAATTTGTATGCCTAGTGAATTTTCGCGCCAGACAAAAGGTTTTACCTTGATTGAGCTTCTTGTCGTCATTGCCATCATCGCCATTCTTGCCGGATTGCTGCTACCAGCTTTGGCCAAGGCAAAAGAGAAGGCCAAGCGAACCGCGTGTTTAAATACCAGTCGGCAATGGAGCCTGGCGCTCCAGATGTATGCTCCTGACAATCGCGAAGGAATTCCCACGGATGGTTATACAGATCCCCCAAGCCCGACGTGGCCAGGATCAGGGTTGAACGGGACGCCGGATGATCCGAGAGCGTGGTTCAACGCGCTGCCGCCCTACATGTCAATGCGGACGCTGAGTGAATTTTTTCGCGACACCGGTTTTGCGGACAACACATTGAAAATGCCCTTCCCGGGAAATGGCCGGGGTCCCATCTATCACTGTGCTTCGGCCATCATGACGAAAAATGAGGCGCTGAACGTCGTTTCAGGCGGTGGGGCCAACGGTTATTTCAGCTATCTCATGAACATAGATTTGAAACGCGATGCAGCCGGCACTGTCCCCGGTCCCCCCGTCAGTATGCCGAGGCTCAATAATATAAGAAAACCGACTGACACCGTTTTTCTGTTCGACTCGGTTTTTAACCCCACCACTGAAGTGGTGAATGGCTCGCCTCAATTCAACTCGGTCAATCCCGCTGGCCGCTGGCGAAGTTTTGCCTCCCGCCACAGTGGCGGTGGCATGATCAACTTCATGGACGGCCACGCCGCCTACTTTAAAACCGCCAAGGTTCAAAGTGGTGGAACCATGACCGGCACCGCGCAAGAATATCCTGGCAGTGCTTTAATTTGGAATCCCGCCTACCGACTGGTTAAACCTTGAAATTATAAACTGAACTAAAATACACAACCCAAACTATGAAAAACAAATCCAACTATCTGCGAGCTGCCTTTGGCTCGCTGTTCACACTAACCGCTTTATTGCTTGGCCAGCATTCAAGTCCCGCTCAAATTCTGATGAGCGGTGGAGCCTATTCTCAAAACTTCGACACTCTTGCGACCAGCGGCGCAGCACCAGCCACATGGACTGATAATTCCACTCTTCCAGGTTGGTATGCCTCGCGACAGACGGGTGGCACGTTTCTGCTTTATACTTCGACTAATGGCGCTAGCAACTCCGGGCTTCTCTATAGTTTTGGGGTTAACGCGTCTTCGGAACGGGCGCTCGGTTCTGTTTCCTCTGGAACTCCGAACACCATCGGTTATGGGGTTCGGTTGTTAAATGATAGTGCTGTTGATGCACAAACGAATATCACGATCTCCTACACTGGAGAACAATGGCGAAATGGAAGTAATACCACTGTCCAACAACTTGCTTTTTATTATCGAATTGATAACGCCGCGATTACTTCTCCAGAACCTACCGTAAGCAACACTTGGACAGCTGTTTCCTCATTATCCTTTAGTTCCCCATTTGTGCTGGCGGTGGCGGCTTCTGCTTTGGATGGAAATGCTTCAACCAATCGCCAAGTATTTTCCAATATTCTCTTGCCCGGTGTGATCCTTCTACCTGGGCAGGAAATTTTTCTGCGTTGGTTGGATGTCAACGATGCCGGTCTCGATCATGGAATGGCTGTAGATGATTTTTCAGTTTCCTTTACTCCTACTCCACCGATTTTGATTGCTCCGAGCATTTCAGCGAATCCAGCCAGTTTGACGGTAGGCCAAGGCAACCCCGCAACGTTTAACGTTTCCGCGAATGGAAGCCTGCCGATGACGTTTACGTGGTATATAATTAGTGCGGGAACGACCAACGTGATTTCCGGTGCGGCTGGCACGAGCTTCACAACCAACTTCGTACCTACAAGTGTTTCTGGAAGTGGTTTTTTCTCAATCGCCTCCAATACTTTGGGCTTTGCCACTAGTTCGGTGGCCACCCTTACCGTGACAAACATCCCAGTGGTCGTAACGAACATCGCCTACCTGCACACCCTACAGAACGCAAGCTACGTCCTAACCAATGGAACCACGCTCTTCCAGGTTGAAGGCGTCGTTACCACAACCGGAAATCTGGTCACAGGAAGTCCGGCCAATTCATACTTTATTCAAGATGCCACCGGAGGAATCGATGTTTTCTATCGCGCTGGTCCCGCCGTCCCTGCGGCTGGAACTCTCGTGAGGATTACTGCTCCGCTGTTGCAGTTCAACGGATTGCTCGAAATGTCACCGACGAATGGGAATCCTAGTCACATAATTACAAACCTGAGTACCGGCAATCCGCTGCCGACACCCGCATTTTTCGATTTCGCCACTCTGACCAACATCCCTGCGATGGAAAAGACGAATGAAGGTAGATTTGTCGTTGTTTCCAACGTGTTTCTCACCTTAACGAACGCAAACGGGCTCATGGTAGCAGGCGGCCCTATCTTTATGACCAACCTGAGCAACCAGGGATTTACGCTGTTGGTCCCGGATAATATATTGAGCGACCCTGCTGGAAATCCCTTGCCCGGAAGTCCCACGGGACCGCCTTACGTCATCTTCGCCAGTTCTGTCCAAGGTGTGATTTCGCAGTCTGATGGATCGGCAACACCAACGAATGGCTATCGAATGTATCTGTCGTTGCGATCGGATATCGTAACACCGGCTCCTTCCCTGCAAATCAAGCAGGTTGGCACAGACGTCATCCTTACCTGGTCGGACGCGACCTACGTCTTGCAAGGGTCACCGCTGGTCACCGGAACTTATACGACTATTCCATCATCAACCAGTCCCTACACGAACGCCATCACTGGTTCGGAACAATATTTCCGCCTGGTTAAATAGCCGGATAACAAATTCAAACATAAGGACGGCACTGCGGTGCCGTCCTTTTTTGTTTTTTCTTTAGACCCGGTTTGCCGTATCAATCACCCGTTTGAAAAACCGAGCTGTATTTTTGGACCGCGACGGGACGCTCATCGAGGAGAAGGAATATCTCTCGAAGCCCGAGCAGGTCGTCTTTTTCCCCGGGGCAATGGATGCGCTCAAACGATTGGGTGACGCGGGTTTCCGATTGTTTCTCGTCACCAATCAATCCGGGGTGGGACGCGGCTATTTCACCTTGGACGATGTGACGAAGGTTCATGGGTTCTTAAATCAAAAACTGGCAGAGCATGGGGTGACGTTTGAGAAAATTTATATCGCACCGGAACACCCGGACGCGCCGAGCCGCGGACGGAAACCGTCGCCGCAATTTCTGTTCGATGCGCGCGATGAGTTCGGGATCAACCTCGCGGAAAGCTACATGATCGGCGACAAGCGGATTGATCTGGAATGCGGCTGGAACGCGGGTGTGAAGAAAAGCATTCTGGTGCGGACGGGTTATGGAGCGGAGGTGGAGCAGACATCGCTTGATCAGATTTTGCCCGCTATCGTTGTGGATAATTTTGAGGAAGCGGGCGAGTGGATTTCCTGTGATCTGCAGGGGCTGAAATTGGGTTCGGCTGCCCCGAAGGGGCAAAATAATAAAGCCCAGGGCGACGCCTTGGGAAAAACGTCCCGAGGCAACGCCAGCCCTGAAAGGGCGAAATAGCCATGGCCCAATCGCTGGCCAGGATTTTGGTTCACCTGATTTTCAGCTCAAAAAATTGGGAGGCGAGCCTGCACGAAGATGTTCGGCCTGAATTGCACAAATATCTGGCGACGATTCTCAAGGAATTTGATCCACCGGCCATTCTCATCGGCTCGGTTGAGGATCATGTTCATATTTTATTTTCCCATTTCAAGAACCATGCCTTGATTAAAATGGTCGAAGAATTGAAAAAGGATTCATCGAAGTGGATTAAAACCAAAGGCGAACATTACATCGGATTTTATTGGCAAAATGGATATGGCGCGTTTTCGGTGAGCCAGTCGAATGCGAACGAAGTTGGGCGTTACATTGCCAATCAGGCGGAACATCATCGGCGCAAAACCTTTCAGGATGAATACCGCGAGTTTTTACGCAAATATGAGATGCCTTATGACGAGCGTTACGTATGGGATTGAATTATTTCGCCCTTTCAGGACTGACGATGTTTGCGGACGGCAAACCCAGGGCGTTGCCCTGGGCTTTATTATTTCGCCCCGTTCGGGGCTGGCGTTTGGCGGCTTGAAAAAATTATGAACATTCTCGGAATCATCCCAGCGCGTTACGCCTCGACCCGGTTTCCGGGTAAACCGCTCAAGCTCATCGCGGGCAAGCCGCTCATCCAGCACGTCGTCGAGCAATGCCAGAAGGCGGAATCATTGAGCGAAGTCATTGTGGCCACGGATGACACGCGCATTTTTGAGGTCGCCCAAAACTTCTGCCGGGTGGAAATGACGTCGCCGGATCATCCGAGCGGGTCGGATCGAATTGCCGAAATTGCGGAACGAAATTTCTGTGATGCGGTGGTGAATATTCAAGGGGATGAGCCGTTGATTGATCCGAGCGTGATTGATGCGGTGGCCAATGCGCTGGAGAAAAACGAAATGTCCACGGCGGCGACTTTGATCAAGCACGTTGCCGAATACGAAAACCCGAACGTCGTAAAAGTCGTGATCAATTCCACACAGCACGCCCTTTATTTTTCGCGGCGGACGATCCCCTTTTTGCGCGATGCGGCCAGCCGTCCGGCGGCTGAGCAACTGGCGGCCTTCCCGTTTCTGAAACATCTCGGGATCTATGGCTATCGACGCGAGACGTTGTTGAGGCTGGTGAAATTTCCGCCATCGCTTCTTGAACAAGCGGAAAAACTGGAACAACTTCGGGCTTTGGAAAATGGAATTGCCATTGCCGTTGTGACGGTGAATTACGACAGTATCGGCGTCGATTTACCCGAAGACGTGGCGCGGGTGGAAAAAATCTTAGCCACGGATTAACACAGATGGACACGGATGCAGAAAAAGCGGTCTGTAAAATTTTTATCCGTGTCAATCTGTGATCATCCGTGGTTTTAAATTCTAACATGAAATATATTTTTGTAACTGGCGGAGTGGTGAGTTCACTTGGCAAAGGCTTGTTGGCCGCCGCGCTCGGCACCCTGCTCGAAAATCGCGGGCTTAAAGTCACCATTCAAAAATTTGACCCGTACCTCAACGTGGACCCCGGCACCATGAGCCCGTATCAACATGGCGAAGTTTACGTGCTTGATGACGGCGCGGAAACTGACCTGGATCTCGGCCACTACGAACGGTTCACCAACGTCAAACTCACGCGGCTCAACAATCTGACCAGCGGGCAGGTTTACCAGACGGTGCTCAACAACGAGCGCGAAGGAAAATATCTCGGTAAAACCGTGCAGGTCATCCCGCATGTCACCGATGAAATTCAAAATCGCATTCATCAGCTCGCCGAGAAATCGAAAGCGGACGTATTGATCACGGAAATTGGAGGAACCACCGGCGACATCGAAGGTCTGCCGTTTCTTGAGGCGATTCGCGAATTCGCCCTCGAAGTTGGCTACGACAATGCGCTGTTCGTCCACGTTACTTATGTTCCGTTCATCAAGGCTGCCGGCGAATTGAAAACCAAGCCGACCCAGCAATCCGTCGCCAAATTGCGCGAGATCGGCATTACGCCGCATATTCTGGTTTGTCGCTGCGAAAAGCCTCTTGAGACGGAACTTCGTCAAAAAATTTCGCTCTTTTGCAACGTTCCTTACGAGGCCGTCATCGAGGAGAAGGACGTTGACCATAGCATTTACGAATTGCCGCTGATGCTGCAACGCGAGCGCATGGACGATCTTGTCTGCCGCCGTCTGCGCCTGGACACGCCGCCCGCGAACATGACGCATTGGCAGGAAATCATTCGCAAACTCATCGCGCCGCAACATCGCGTCCGGGTGGGCGTCGTCGGCAAATACATCGAACTCAACGATGCTTACAAATCGGTTTACGAAGCGGTGATCCACGGCGGCATTGCCAACGATTGCGGAGTGGAAATCGTGAAGCTGGACGCAGAAGAAATCGAGCGCGTCGGGCCGGAAAAGATTTTGTCCGGTCTGGGCGGCATTCTCGTTCCCGGCGGTTTCGGCGAACGCGGCATCGAAGGAAAAATTCTCGCCGCGCAATATGCCCGCGAAAAAAAGATTCCGTATCTCGGTCTTTGTCTCGGCATGCAAATCGCCACGATCGAATTCGCGCGCAACGTGCTCAAGCTGGCCAAAGCGCATTCCACGGAATTTGATCCCAACACACCGCATCCGGTGATCGCGTTGCAGGAGGAGCAGAAAAAAGTTTCCAAGAAAGGCGGCACGATGCGGCTCGGCTCGCAGGCCTGCCAACTGACGGTTGGCTCAAAAGCGAGCCAGCTCTACGGCGCATTTTGCGTCCACGAACGGCATCGGCATCGTTACGAATTCAACAACGCTTACCGCGAACAATTCGAGAAGGCAGGTTTCATCATCAGCGGCAATACGCCGGATGGAAAACTCGCCGAGGTCATCGAATTGCCCGATCACCCGTTTTTCATTGCGTCGCAATTTCATCCAGAATTCCTGAGCAAACCCAATCAACCGCATCCGTTTTTCAAAGGATTTATCGCCGCAGCCCATGCGCAGATACATCACAAACCGATTTGAAATGTGAGTCTTATTCTCGACATTGCGCGACTCGCCAAGGTTCGTGGTTTGCCGTTTCTTGTCATTGGCGGACACGCCGTGATTTTGCATGGTTTTCCGCGCAATACGTTTGACTTGGATTTGATGGTTCTTCGTGAAAATCGAGAACAGTGGGTTGAAGTTTTGAAGGAACTTGGCCAGGAAACAATTTCCGAAACGTCGACTTTTTTGCAATTTGAGAGCCCCACCCAAAAAAACCTGCCAGTGGATTTGATGTTATCCAGCCCAGCCACCTTTGAAAAAATGTCCATTGAAAGTCTGATGGCCCACCAGGAGGGAAACATAAAAATGGTTTCACTCCGTCATTTGGTCGCGTTGAAATCCCACGCCGTAAAATTTGGGCACGTCGGACGAATCGAAAAGGACGTGGACGATCTAATCGGTTTGGGCAAAGCAAATAATCTGAACTGGAATGATTCTGAATGGCGTGGGATAATTTTGAAACACGGCAACAAGGAACTATATGAAAGACTGCAACACTCTTGATGACCTTGAGCTTCCCGATTGGAGTGCGATACGGGACCCTCATCGTCCGATTTCTCATGAAGCAGTTTTTGAGCTTTGCGAAGATTATTTTATTTTGTTTCCCGAAGCCGCAAAACGTTGGCGCAAATTCCGGCGGGAAAAATGCGATGTCGAATTCGTGCTTTAAAAGGCTTCTTCGCTCGATTAACCGGCAAGATCGCGGGTGACAATACTCTGGGCCATATGAAGCGCAAACTCGCTAGATTGCTAATCGTGTTCTGTTGTTTGGCGTCGCTTTTTATTGTGTGGCGATTGTGGCTGGCACACGATGTCAATAATCAGCTTGCAGCAATTCGTGCCGGTGGACTTCCTGCCAACGGAGTTGAACTAAATAAATGGTACGTTGCCGTGCCGGACTCAGAAAACGCCGCGCTGGCTTTGACGCAGGCATTTGATCTTCTCCGCAATTATTCGGATGGCCGCTCAAACCAAGTGATGGAATTCAAATTCCCTCCACGCGACCGCCCCCTGTCGCCTTCTGAGACGGAACTGCTGGGCGGTTATGTCGAACTGAATGCGGCGGCACTCAAAAAATCCAACCAAGCCATAAATCTGCCCGCCAGCCGTTACCCGGTAGATTTCTCGCTACTCGCGAATACGCCTCTTCCACATCTCGCTCATATCAGATCAATCGCTCGTCTAAATCAATATCGAGCGGTATTGGCAATGCAGACAGGAGACGGAAAAAGCGCAACTCGCGACATAGAAGAAATACTCCGTCTAGCCAGCACTCTCGATAATGAACCGTGCATGATTTCACAAGTCGTGCGAATGATGATCGTGGAACTGGCCGTTTCAACTCTGGAGCGCAGAGTGAATGTTGAGCCACTTGATTCCAGCGAAATAACCAATTTGGTTGCAGCGATTGCGCGAGTTGAGACAACCAATTCCATGTCTCGCGCGTTGATTGGCGAACGGGCTATGTCCGTTCCTTATTTTCGGCTGAGCCAGAAAGGAGCGGCGCGAATCGCTCCACCGGCCAAAGATGGCGAAGAAAGATTATTATCGGGTGGGCATCCGTTTGTTCTACGCCTTATCGGATTCTATGAACGAGACCTACGCTACTTTCTGGAAGCAATGGAAACGAGCATCGCACTCGTTACTTTTCCGCCACCGGAAAGTTTGGCTGCAGATCGCAATTTCGCGCGAGCGGGCGCGGAGGCAAAGAAGCGAGGGCTTATGGTGTCCGGTTTGGCGCTTTCAAGTTTTTCAAGAGTCGCCGCCCGTGAAGCTAAATATATCGCTTACCTTCGGTCGGCCAACCTATCGCTGTCCATTGAACAATTCAGAAATCAAACTGGGCGATTGCCGGAAACACTTGATGAACTTTCGCCAAAAAACCTTGCCAAAATTCCAGAAGATCCTTTTGATGGAATGTCGCTTCGATATCATCGTTTGAAGCAGGGTTATGACATCTACAGCATTGGTGCAGATCGTCGGGACAATGACGGTTTGGAAGAAAAGGATAAAAAACAATCTCCTGATAAATTATCCTATGACCTGACTTTCACCGTTGAGCGACGATGAGGTTTACGAAACCAAATCCCGCGTGATGGATTTTAGATCTGGACAACCGGCCAGCGCCATAGCCAAATCCAATTCCTGCCGGAGCATTTCCAAAACTTTGCGGACACCTGGTTCGCCACCGCTGGCCAATCCCCACAAAACGGGCCGTCCGATTTGCACGGCGCTTGCGCCCAGCGCCAATGCTTTTAAAATATCAAGACCGCGTCGGATGCCGCCGTCGAGCAGCACGGGAATTGTTCCCCGAACCGCTTCAACAATTCCCGGAAGCACTTCAATCGTGGCGGGAGCGGTGTCCATTTGCCGCGCGCCGTGATTTGAAACGACCAGCCCGGCGACGCCATGTTGCAGAGAAAGTTCGGCATCATCGGGGCGGCAAATTCCTTTGAGAATCACCGGAAGTTTGGTGAGCGAGCAAAGCCAATCCACGTCTTTCCAAGTGACCGACGCATCGAGCATCCAGGTGAACGCCTGGCCCATGCCCGCTCCGGTTTGTCCGATGACTTCGCCGCGTTCATTCGAAGGAACCAAATTGATCGCGCTCAGGCCGGGCGGAAGATGAAAACCATTTCGCACGTCGCGTTCGCGTCGTCCCCATTCGGGCGTGTCCACCGTGAGCATGAGCGCTTTGCAACCGGCCGTTTCCACACGAGCCACGAGGTCGCGGGTGAAGCCGCGATCTTTGTTGATATAAAGCTGAAACCAAACCGGGCCGGTGGCTGCGCCGAGAACCTCTTCCACCGTTGTTGTCGAAAGGCTGCTGAGAATCATCGGAATCCCCGCCGCGCCCGCAGCGCGCGCGGTGGCCAATTCGCCGTCGGGATGGGCCAGCTTGTGAAAAGCTGTTGGCGCGAGCAGCAATGGCATGGCCAGCGATTGACCGAACAAAGTGGTCGCGAGGTTCCGGCGGCTCACGTCCACGAGGACGCGATAGTGCACCATGATTTCGTTGTAAGCGTCGCGCGTTCGACGCAACGTGATTTCGTCCCACGCCCCGCTCGAGAAATAATCATAAGCGATGCGCGGAAGTTTTTCCTTCGCCAATGCTTCGAATTCAAAAAGATTGAGTGGTTCCATGTGCAATTTCTAAGCAGCCAACTCTTTCATGCGTTTGAACAATGGCGGAATGGCCGTCCAGGGACTTTCTTTGGATTCGTATTCGAGCGCGATGTAGCCCTGGTAATTTGCGTCGCGCAGAATTTTAAACAGGCGCGGCAAATCGGCTGGCTCCTGGGCTTTTTCGTCCTGCTGACGAATGAGCGCTTTCATTTGCACGTTTACGGCGTAAGGCGCGCATTTCGCAATGTCGCCGTAAACATCCGGTGTGTGGAAATTTCCGGTATCCAAATTGATTCCAAGCCACGGACTTTTCACCGCCTTGACGATTTCCAGAATGCCATCCGCTTGCGCGACGATGCCGCCATGGTTTTCCAGGCCGAGAAAAATTCCTTTGGTCCCGGCGTAGTCGCAACATTCTTCGAGAGAACTGATGCACATCTTGCGCGCGTCGGCGTCGCTCATTCCTTTTTCCGCCTTGCCCGCGAAGACGCGAATGTGCGGCGCGCCGAGAACGGCGGCGTGATTGATCCACCGTTTCACCATGCCGATTTGCTCGGTGAGCTTCGCACCTTGGGGCAGCGCAAAATTATTTCCAACCGCCGTCCCGCTCACCGCGACGCCACGGAGAAAAGCATAACGCCGCACTTTGATGAGATACTCATCCGAGGGCGGCTGCGGAAAATAGTAGCTGGTCAATTCGGCGCCCTGGCTTCCTTGCTCCGCGCAGAAATCAATGAACTTGAAGAGATCGATTTTCTGGGCGGGATCTTTGCTTTGCAGAAATTCGCGGAATGAATAAGCCGCAATGCTTAAAAGAAACCGCGCTTTCCCGGCGCGGGCCAGGGGTTCGACCGCAGAGGAAAAGTTTTCAAACAAACCAAGGCCAGTCAGAGCCAAACCGGTTTGGGCAGATGACTTGAAAAACGCGCGGCGCGAAATTGAAGAGTGCATCAGGAGATATTATTTTTTGAGACGAACCACGAAACAGAGTTAGCACAAGCTGGAGAAAACTAAAATTATTTTGGAGAAATATATTTTGGCTTCATCGTCTCCTTTTCATCCCAAAAAAACGAATGCTGCGCACGCTTGAAAAACTTTGAGGTGCGGCCAGTCGCCGCGAAAATTTTGCCGCCCCCACTGGCGAACAAAGGGGAATGGGAAAAACGCTGACGAAAGTCAGCAAGCCACAGTTTGATGGGCGACCTTACTTCGCCTGCTCAACGACGTAATTTTTTTGCCTTTGCTCCACGCTCGGCTTGAAGCCCGCACCGAATGACGGCGATGACCGGCTCGCGAAAGCAATGTTGGTGATACAACCGTTTTTTTTCACTTGGTCAGCCTTTGTCCCGCTGGTTGTCTTTTAATCAGCGCGACTTTATGTTGCTCGCGCCGATGAAACCCAACCGCATTTTGCATGTCGATGGCGATAGTTTTTTTGCCAGTTGCGAAATTGCGCTGAACCCAAAGCTCGAAGGGCGTCCCGTCTGGGTTGGCGGCGGGCGGCGCGGCGACGGCATTGTCATTGCCTCAAATAATATCGCGAAAAAATTTGGCGTGAAAACCGGCATGGCCTGTTTCGAGGCGAAACGGCTTTGTCCGCACGGCGTTTTGGCGAAGCCAAGTTACGATGCGTATCGCGATATTTCCCAGCGAATGTTTCGCGTGCTGGAAGAATATTCGCCCACGCTCGTCCCCATTTCCATCGACGAAGGTTTTCTCGATTTTACCACGATGGAGAAAACGATTTGGCGCAACACGACCGCCGCCGATTACGTCAAAAAAATCTGCGCGCACATCAAACTGGAAATCAAAATTCCCGTTTCCGCCGGCCTCGCCAATTCGTCACGGCTGGCAAAGCTGGCGACCGACGCGGCCAAACCTGGCTTCATCGAAATCCCTCTCGGTGCCGAAAAAGAGTTTTTGCAAGACCGGCCTTTGCGCGAACTTTCCGGCATTGGCTCGCGACGCGAACGCGCTCTGGCCGGTCTCGATGCAAAAACTTTTGGCGACGCGGCGAAACTTCCTTCGCCGATGCTGCGGCAAAAGTTCGGCATCTGGGGACAACAACTCTGGCTTTTCGCCAATGGCCTTTGGACCGAGCCGTTGCTGCTCGCGGTCAAAGATCGCACCACCATTTCCAGCAACACCACGCTGCCGTGGAACGAACCGGATTATGAAGCGGCGTTGACCTTTATTTTTAGCGAAGCGACGCGATTGGTCGGGCAACTGCGCCGCGAACAAATGCAGGCGCGCGAAGTTGGATTGGCGATTCGCTTCGATGATTTTTCGGAGGTGAACGGCGGCCATCGCTTCACTCATGCGCAATTTCGTAATTCGGTTATCAACACGACGTTGGAAGAAATTTTTCGCAACATCATGAGCGGTGCTGGAAAATCCGTGCGACAAATTCGCATTTCCTTTTGGAACCTGTCGCGGCTCGACACGCAACCGACGCTTTGGGGCGAAACGGAAGCCGAACGCTGGGGAGCAATCGACGACGCCACGCACAAATTGAATGAGAAATTTGGCAACGAAGCCGTGATGACCGGTGCGCAACTCGCGTTGAAAGATTTGGACGACGCGCACAAAAATCCAAAGGCGAAATGTCCCTTCGTGCCACAACGCGAGATGATAAAAAAACTTTGGGGCACTGACGCCGATCCGCTCGCCAACAAAGGCGAATGGGAAAAGCAATTAGGCAAAGTCAGCAAGCAGATTCAGTTCAAGCATTGAAATAAAAAATGTCGGGCACGAATAGTTTTGAAGCGAAAATCTTTATTCTCCTTGAGCTATGGATGCTGACTACTTCCGAGTTTTACTGAAAACAGAAGTTACACATCCCGAGCAAAGATACAGGCTTGCAACAATAACACCCTCCAACCAACCAATTGAAATAAGAGTCCAAAAAAAAGTAATGACTAAACCAATAAATCCTAAAACATAAATCGCCGAAAACATCGCTGGAAATTCCCCAGCGCGTGGACTTTTGCCAATAGTATCGGCTGCCTCCAAAAGATGCTTTTGCTTTTGCTCAGATCCCTCCGCTGACTTCATTTTATAAAAAGCTTCATGAGCGATTCTGGCTCGATAGTTTTTTATGTGACGGTTGGTAAGGAGACGTGCGGTTATCATGAGGGCAACACAGATTATCCCGCTTATAATTGGCAGGTAGTGAAGTATCATTTCGCTGTCACAACGACGTAATTCTTTTTGCCTTTACGAAGGAGGATGTGTTTGCTGAATAGTAAATCGTTTGAAGAGACGGTGTGTTGAAAATTGGTTTCGCGGATATTATTCACATAAACGCCGCCGCCTTCGATGTCTTTTCGCGCTTGGCCTTTTGACGGGCAAAGCTTTGATTTAACCAGAAGCTCGACAAGAGGGATTCCAGCAGCCGCAAGTTCGTTTAAAGCAATTTCACAATGCGGCAAATCTTCAGCAATCATGTCCAGCAGTTGTTCCGCATGGATTGCCGGAACTGCTGATATGCCCGCAGATTGCCGCAGTTCAAATTCCAATGATGTTCCTTGAATTTCCCGGATTGTTCCAAACAGAAGTTCACTAGCTCTTTCCACAGCCGTTGTAACTTCGTTACCGTGAATTAAATCTGTTGCGGCTTTTGCCAAGGTTTTATGAGCGGTTCGTGCGCCGGGATTTTCTGTGTGCGCTTTTTCTAACGCTTCAATTTCTTCACGGCTCAAGAACGTAAAATATTTCAAGTAACGAACAACATCGCGATCATCCGTGTTGATCCAGAATTGATAAAATTTGTAAACGCTCGTGCGTTTTGGATCCAACCAGATTGCGCCCGCTTCGGTTTTGCCGAACTTGGTTCCATCGGCATTCGTGATGAGCGGGAGCGTCAGGCCGAAGACGTGTTTGCTGAGTTTCTTGCGCGTGAGTTCGATGCCGGCGGTGATATTGCCCCATTGATCGCTGCCGCCGATTTGCAATTCGCAATTCGCGTCGCGGCAAAGCACGTAAAAATCAAACGCCTGCAAAAGCATGTAGCTGAATTCAGTGTAGCTGATGCCGACTTCGCGGTCTTCCATGCGCGCGCGAACGCTTTCTTTCGCGATCATTTGGTTGACGGAAAAATGTTTTCCGATGTCGCGCAGGAAATCGAGGAAGCCAACGTTCGCCGTCCAACTCGCGTTGTCGAGCAGGCGCGCGGGATTGGTTTTTGTCTCGAAATCGAGCAGGCGTTTCAACTGCTCTTTTACGCTCGCGATGTTGCGGTCGAGAATTTCTTTGGTGAGCAACTGGCGCTCGGCCGTTTTTCCACTGGGATCGCCGATGGAACCCGTCGCGCCGCCCGCCAATGCGATTGGGTGATGGCCGAAATTTTGAAACCGTCGGAGTCCAAGAAGCGGAACAAGGTTGCCAACGTGAAGTGAATCCGCCGTGGGATCGAATCCGCAATAAAGCGTGGTCGGGCTGGCGAGACGTTTGGTTAATTCAACTTTGTCCGTGCAATCAGCAAGCAAACCGCGCCATTCCAATTCGTCGTAGATGTTCATGAACAGTTGGAAGTTAGCCTTCAGCAGAATCGGCTCAAGGAAATTTCAGATTCGTGCGGTAACCTGAAAAGAATCATTTCGCTTTCGGACGATTCCTATATTTCTCGTGAAGCCGCGTGTGCCGGGTTTCGAGATTCATTTCCTGCCCGGCAATCCAGACGCGTTTCACGTTAGTGCGAATGTCGAAAACATTTCCATCCGTCACAAAGAAAGTCGCTTCTTTCCCCGCTTCGATTGATCCCAACCGATCCGCGACTCCGACCAGTTGCGCCGGGACGAGCGTGATGCTTTTCAACGCGTCCGCTTCGGGCAAACCGAACGCAATGGATTGAGCGACGGTGTAGGGCAGATTTTTTACCAGTCCGGCATCGAACGTGTCTGCGCCCATGCCCAGAGCGAACGTCACACCGGCTGCGCGCAAAACTTCCGGGGCGCTAAAATTCACGTCGTAACGATCAATGTCGCGCGCGGGTTGCGCAAAGATGTGTTCGTAAATCACCGGCACTTTTGCCGCAGCGATTTTGTCCGCCAGCAGCCACGCATCGCGGCCACCAACCAAAACAATTTTAAATTGATTCGTCTCAGCCCATTTCAAAGCGGCCTTGATTTGCCGGAGATCGTCGGCGTGAACGATGATCGGCGCTTCACCGGAGAGAAAAGGGATCATCGATTCCCAGGATGGGTTCCGTTCAGGCGCGTTGCCGGGATTTTTTTTGGACACTTCCACTGCCTTTGCGTAGGCGCGGGCTTCGTCAAAAAAATCTTCGAGCGAACGCAATTTGATCTGTCGTTCCTTGGCTTGTTCCTCTGGCGATTTCCATTTGGACTTATCTTTGAATTTGTCCTTGGGGCGCGTGTCGAGTTCCATGCCGGGCCAGTAAACATGGAGTCCCGCTGGTTTTTTCACGGCCATTTGTTCCGAAGTCCAACCGTTCAAAGCCACCACGCCGGATTGCCCTGCGACGATTCCGCCCTGGGGCGCAGGCTCGATGTGCGTCACTCCGTTGGCGCGCGTGACCGGGATCAATTCGGAATCGGGATTCACGGCAATCCACGACTGAACATCGGGTGTGAAATCACCGACCTCAACAATGTCACGCGTCGAGCGCACTCCGCTGATTTCGCTCAGGCCAAGCGCCGTGTCCAAAGCGATCAGGCCGGGATAAAGATGCAGACCTTTTAGCGAAATGACTTTTGCGCCTTTACTGGCTGCCTTCGCGCCGACTTCCAAAATTTTTGCGCCATCGATCAACACTTCGCCCGGAGAAAATGTTTCGCCGGAAACGGTGTGGACGATGGCGTCTTTAAAAAGGATTTTTTCGGCAGAGGCGGAATTGGCTGAGCAGAGAAGCGCGACGAACAAGAGGATTCCAATGGCCAATCGTCGCCCGCCAATCCGAGGTTGAAATTTCCCAATCGTAAATTGTAAATCGAAAATCGTAAATCTACTCGTCATCGCAATGCCTTTCATCGTGTTCGTGCAAATATTCCAGAGCGCGGTCAAAAAACTTTTTCTTGCCAGCTTCATCCGTTTTTTCCGAACCACCGCCGGCCTTCAAAATCTTTTGTGCTTTTTGGACCAAGGCCGCGCGTTCGTTTTCCAAGGCGGTGGCGCGGTCGGCTTCGAGGTCGCGATCGAAATATTTTTTACCATCGATCCACGTTTGCAAACAGACAGTGGAGGAATCGAGCGGTGACTTTGACCACAGAACGAAATCGGCATCTTTGCCCGGTTCGAGCGAGCCGACGCGTTTGTCGATGTGAAGTTGTTTCGCTGGATTTATGGTCACGAGCTTGAGCGCCTCCTGTTCGGGCATGCCGCCAAACTTCACCGCTTTTGCCGCCTCGGTATAAAGTCGGCGCGCAAGATCGGGCGAATCGGAGTTGAACGAGACCAACACTCCTCGTTCCCGCATGAGACTGCCGTTAAACGGAATGGCGTCGTAAACTTCAAACTTGTATCCCCACCAGTCCGAGAACGTGGACCCGCCCGCGCCGTGTGCCGCAATTTCGTCGGCGACTTTGTAGCCTTCGAGCACGTGTTGAAAAGTTCCCACCTTCACGCCGAAACTTTCCATCAAACGAATCATCATCAAAATTTCGTCCTGCCGATACGAGTGGCAATGGATGAGCCGTTGGCCGCGAATAATTTCGTCGATGGCTTCGAGTTCAAGATCGCGACGCGGGGCGAGGCCACCGGATTTTTTATATTTTCCCCAATCCCTGGCGTATTGCTGGGCGGCGATGAACCGGTTTTCGACGAACGTTTTCACACCCATGCGGGTTTGTGGAAAACGCGTTTTGTATTTGTCGCCCCAATTGGATTGCTTCACGTTTTCGCCGAGTGCGAACTTAATTCCATTGGGTGCATCCGCAAATTTCAAGGCTTCCGCAGCAACTCCGTCGCGAAGTTTGATCACGCAATTTTGACCGCCGATCGGATTCGCCGAGCCGTGCAGCAGATTGGCAACGGTCAACCCGCCTGCCAGTTCTTTGTGGAGATTGTCGGTCTCGGGATTCACCACATCGCCGATTCGCACCATGGCGGTGGAAGGCAAACTCGATTCGTTCACATTGCCAAGAATGGCGCTGTGACTATGGCAATCAATCAGGCCGGGCGTAACGTGAAGACCGACGGCTTCAATCGTCAACATGGGTCCATTACCTCCGAGATTAATTGGGCCAATCTGCTGAATTTTCCCTTCGCTAATGAATATGTCAGCGTTCGTCAAAATTCCTTTGGAAGTACCGGTCCAAATCGTCGCACCGCGAATCAAAAGAGCGGGTGGATTCGTAATTACCCCGCGCCCTTCGAGTGGCGAACGCGCCACGCGTTCCAACGGCTTCTTTTCTTCATCAGGCTTTTTCTCTTTCGCAGGCTCCGGTTTTTCAATTGCGCCATGATAATTCCGGCCATCAATCCAAACCTCGCGCACTTTTGATTCAGGCTGAAAATAATTTCCGTTCACGACGGTTAGATTAGCCAGTTTGCCCGGCTCAATTGTTCCGAGCAATTTCTCCACGCCGCAAATCTGCGCGGGAACAATGGTCAACGCGGCGAGCGCATCATCTTCCGAAAGCCCGCGTTCCAAGGCGCCTTTCAAGTTCTTGCGAAAATTCTTCTTGTCGCTGAAACCGTCAGTCGTGAGCGCGATTTCCAAACTTTGCTGGCGCAGCACCGCCGCATTTTCAGGTGCCCAATCCCACGCGCGCAATTGATCGAGCGAAATATCGTTCCAATCATCTTCGTCGGGCAGTTTTGAGAGTTCGGGAAAATCCAATCGCACGATGAAAGGGACATGCGCCGCTTTGGCCAATTCCGGACGACGCCATTCCTGTCCGCTGGAGACGATGCAAATATCCAGCTTCATTTCCTGCGCGATGCGCGTCACGCGATCCACCATCGAGACGCTTTCGGGTTCAAAGAGCACGCGCATTTTTCCTGCGCTCGCCGGACGCAATGCTTCCCAGGCCGGATTGAATTCAGGCCGCAACCGATTGCTCTGCTTTTGAAAATCTGCGACATCGAGCGCGTAATGTTGCGCGTCCAAAAAAGTTTGGCGAACCACCGCGATCACGCCCATGAGCGATTCCGGATAGCCATCTTCGCGTCCGTTTTCCGTGTCGAAAACGACCTGCTGAAAAACATCCGGCTTGATCAAAGCTCGGTTGGGTTCTGCGTCAGAAAGCGCGACGAACGCGGTCGATCCGCGAAAAATGCCTTTGTCGAAAACCAGATTCCCCGAGGTAAAACCGAGTTCGCGCAATTTTTCGAGAGTTTTTTGGTCGGGCGAATAATTGAGGGCAGCGCGGCGCTCCGGCGTGACTTGGGCGACATCGGAACCCGGGCCGGGATTGCCGGTGTCGTTGCCCGCGCCGACCACCCCAAAGAATTTTCCAATGGTGAGATTTGCGCCCGGTTTTGCACCGGATGGAGTCGGGCCTTTCGCGCCGAAACTCAAATACGGATCGATGAACCCGGCGTAAATCGTCATGCCTTTCATTTCCCAAACCCGCGCGTCGTCCGGAATTTTTACGTCTGCACCAATGGCGGTGATGAAACCGTCGCGAATCAAAATCGTAGCGGAATCGAGGGTTTGGCCGGGTTTGACGACAACCTTGCCTCCGACGAGCGCGTGAACGCCGAGCGGCAAAGGTCGGTTACCGGGCGGAAGCAATTCCACGGCAGAAATCGCGAATGCTGGAAGTATTAAGAAAAGAAAAACGCGCGTGAGAAAATCGGGAGCCTTTGCCATTTCAAGCGAATTCTGCGGACAGCGTTCTCCTGAATCAAGCGCGCTTTGATCCCGAACCCAGAAATGGGTGTGATTAAAAGTGGGTGAAGGAACGGAGCGCGGACATTCCTGTCCGCCGGGCTTGGCTAAAATATCAAGCGCTCTGGACGGAAGGACGCGCGGGCGGACAGGAATGTCCGCGCTCCGTCACCCACTTTTAATCACACCCCCCAGAAATTGGAATCAGTCTATGCGATGGAAGCCAATCAACTTTCTCGCGACTGAAAACATTACTCCGTTTTGTAGAGTCGAAAAAATTCCTTCGCGCCGTTGCCGACATTCGTGGAATTGAAGAATCCTTGAACAATCCCCGTTAGTGTCGATGTGTCTTCCCACAAACCGTCGCTGGAAACGGTCTGGCTTTTTTGCAAAACGAAGCCGGTCGCATTGGTTTCCCAGCGCAGAACAACGTCGCCACCGCTCCGTTGAATGAGGAGCGTCGGCGAAGTCGCTGGCGGAACCACCGGCGTTACACTCGCCCAACTCGGTCCGACGCGTAACTCGTCGGCCAACATCGTGGCAGGTTGCAGAGCCAAGTTGGCATCACCTCGCCGGAAGAAAACGAAGCTCGCAATTTGATTGGTGGTGATGTCGCCGCCAGAACTGCTGGTGAGAGTGGGCGGAGGCGGGGCGTTCGCGTTGAAAGTCGATTGAGCCGGATTGATCCAGAGATTAGCCACATCGTCGTTGGCGCTGGCGGTGTTGATCGTGTAACTGCCGACGACGAAAATCGTGTCGTTCGTGGTGAAGGACTGGGAGGAATCATAGACGCTGCCGCTGGCCGCTTTTTTGAGGCCGATCTCGAAACCATTGCCCGCCGCATGGACTTGGACACCGGCACCAATGACCGTGGGTGTTCCCGGTTGGTTGCCGGCGGAATTGTTAAACGCGGCGAAAAATCCTCCACCCGCACTGAGTTGCCCCAGGTCGAGCACTTTGAACGCGAACGAATAATAGAGCGTGCCGTTCGTCACAGGACCGTTCACCGAGATGCGGGCGCTGGGACCGGTCGCCGCCCCGAACAGGATGCGGTTTCCACTGGCGCTGGCGATCGGCAACGAGTCGTTGGTGATCGTGATCGCTGCGCCGGCCGCCCCGGCTGAATTCCAAGTTTGGCCTTGCGCCGTAGTGAGACCCGGCAGGGCGAGACCCACGGTGTAATTGAAAGGGTCGAACACGGAAACCACACTGAGCAACGCATTGGAACTGGTCACCACGCCCAACGAATTGCTCAAGACCACGCTGTAGAATCCTTCGTGCGACGCTTGCACATTGGTGATGGTATAAGTGGAAGCGGTTGCTCCCGAAATGGCGGCGTCATTCAGCTTCCATTGAAAAGACGGCTGATTCGTCCCCGCCGGATAAACCTTCAAAGTCGTCAAGCTACCCGCCAACACCTTTTGATTTTGCGGCCCGAGCGAAATAGAGGGAGCGGTCAGTCCTGAAACGGTGGGCAATGGATTCGTCGCGTAAGTTTTTTCAAAGTGAATCATCTCCTCTTTGCTCACCAACATCGAATTGTAAACCCAGGCGTAACTGGCAAATCCGGTGAAGCCAATATTCAGCGCCGCACGGCTCCTCGCGTTGATCGCCTGGTCCCATTCGTTCGACGAAATACCAGATCGGCCCCAACCGGTTCCGGCGACGGTCTGCGCGAAATGTTCGCCCAAAATCAATTTCGGCTTCGGCACGCCGACAGCGTTGTAGCTGTTCAGCGAACTTTGATACTGGCCCTGACACCAGCTCACCGAAAAGTTTTGCGCCTTGATTTCCGCGCCACTGAGATAAACCTCGGCCGCAACGTAGGCATTGCTGGAGAGCGCCGTCCACCAGGTGCTGCTGTTGGCGGGATTCGCAAAAGGGGCATAAACCACCACGTTGAACGCGTAGGTTTGTCGCAGAAGCCGGACGACCGCCACCAACCAGTCGCGATAATCCTGGCTGTTTTGCCACTGCGAACTGGAGATTTCGTTGAGCACAATCCAGTCGGGGCGCGGCCCGGTGCTGGTATGATTGCTCAACGCGTATTGATTAAACTTAGCCGCCGACTGCGCGGGGGTGTTCGTAGTCCAGCCGTCGTTAAGACTATTGTGATAAACCGCCAGCACGTTCCCTTGCGCAGCGATTTTCAAGCGTTGCGCGTCGGTGGTGAGCGCGAGAAATTTCCCATTGGCGCTCGGGACATTGAGAGCATCGAAGTGATCGTTGGAAAAACTGGTAGTCGAAAGGCAATCACAACCAAACGTCGTCACCTCAATGCGAAGATCCGGGGTGGCCATCGCAACACCGGCGCAGAGCCAGCCGATCAAAACAGAAACTCGCGTAAACCATCGGTGCATTGCGACAAATTTACCTCCATTATGCGAAATCCGTAAAGCGTTCTCCTTTGATTTTTGGAAGCTCTCTCGTGAACACAAAAGGATCGCTGTCCCGCACGCGGGACTGCTTCAGCTTTGAAAATACTGAAATCGCCGCAGTGTCGTCGGTGTTTGGCACTGAAACGGGCTGAATTCCGCGTTCCTGTATTCATGAAATGAGACCTCTGCAAAAGAGGTCGTGTCGAGGCTGTGCCTCGACTGATTTGCCGAAAAGCCCAATATTTCCGGCCACAGGCCGGACACTACATCGGTGATAAAGGTGGTTTTGCAGAGGCCTCGAAATGAGTTTCAGATCTACTCCGACCGAAACCAGCTCAACGGAATGCTTTTGAATTTCAACGCCAACCGGTTCGTGTGGTTCGGCGCGACATAGTAGGTGAGCAACGCGCGATCGCCCCGAAACGTCAAGCTGGTGTAGGCGTAAGTCGCGTCCGCGCTCGCCTCGATTATTTTTGGCGCCGACCACGTTTTCCCTTCGTCACGCGAAAGCGCAGCCACCAACGGCGTGCGCGCTTTGACGCTCGGGTTGTAGATCAGGATCAACTCCCCGCGTCCCGGCAAGCGCCCAATCGTGCTCGGCGATTCCGGACTGACCACACCGAGCGGTCCCGGCTGCGTCCATTTGTTTCCGCGATCCGTGGAAAGCGAGAACCAGATCTGCCCCATCTGCGTGCGGATGATTTGCAACAGGGTTCCATCTTTTAATTCAACCAAGCCCGGTTCCATCGCGCCACGTTTTGGACACTCAATGGTATCAGCGCTCCGTTGCCAGCTTCGCCCGTTGTCGTCGGAGAAATAAATAAAATTGCGGAGCGGTTCCTGGCGCGTGCCGATGTCCGCCGAGGAGGAAATCGGACAAAGAATCCGGCCCGACTTTAGTTGAATCGCGCGCGCGTTGTTCATGATGTGATAGCCCGGCTCACGCGTAATCACCAACGGCTCGCCCCAGCTCCGCGCCTCGTCGGTGGAACGGCGAACTGCGAGCTTGAGGTCGGTGTTTGAATTTTTGACGAGAAAGAAAAACAGGATTTCGCCAGAGCGGGTGCGCAGCAGGCTGACCGACATCACGTTGTTGCGGCCCACATTTTCTTGCAACAGGAAAGGCGCGCTCCAGGTGCGACCGCCATCTTTGGATTTGGCGGCGGAAATATTCGCCGTCGCGTGATCGTCCGGACCGCCGGTGAAATCGGACCACGCCGCCAGCAGCGTTCCATCTTTCAAGACCAGAATATCTCCTTCGCTCTGGCGAGGATGCGTCGCGGAATCGGCAGCGAGGGTGGTCTCGATGATTTCCTGTGGGCCGGTTTTATCTTTGCCGTCAAACATGACGCAACCGGGCAGCAAAAAAACAGCGCAGGTGATTCCAATAATATTGCGGAGAATCATCGCGCCATTTCAACACCCAATGCGCTCGCGGAAAAGAGCAAACCGACGCAACGCATAAGCTCAAGTTTGCCAGCGTCAGGCCTGGCCCGGATAAAACTTCTCGCTCAGGATGAGGTTCAGGTCGTGGGTCGCCAGCGTCAATTGGCTGAAAGTATCTGCCGTGCGCGGGTTGCATTCCCCTTCCTGAAGTCGTCTGGCGGTTTTTCGAAAACGCAGGCTCAACGCAACCTTTTCATCGGCATCCCCGAGACGCCGCAACAATTCTCGCATTTTCTCAGCGCGAACTCGTGCTTGCTCGATCGTTCGAAGCGCGCTGGCCGGTTTTGTTTCGCCGTTCTGCACACTCGTGAGCAAGGCGCAATCGAACGCTCGACAATGTTTTGGCCGCTCGCTGTAGATCTGGCAACGGCATCCATCGAAGGCGGAACAAGGTTGGGGGAATTTATAGCTGTTGTTTTTGACCTTGATGCCGCGCGATTTGCCGCGCGCAGCGAGGGGAAGCCCGATCTCTTCAAGTCGTTTCGCATCGTCGCCATTCTGCAACTGCACGTCGGCAAAAATCACGCCATTGCAGCAGAGACCGCAGGTCAGGCAGAGCTTCTCTAAAACTGAATGGTTGGTAGGCATGGCGCGGTTTTAACAAAAGTGAGCGACAGTCTCTCTCACCTGAAATGGATGTTGTAAAGTGGATTATCGCTGGCCTTTGAGGGCATGTGGCAAAACGGGATTACGGCTGCACAAAAAATATTTTTTGCGGATGTTGTTCATGGCGCTGTTGCAATTCGTAAATGGATTCAACCACTTTCGCCAGATTCATCTCGTGCACTTCCACGCCGTCGCCGATTTCCCGCAGCAACGTGATGGTCAGTTGCCCGCCGAGATGTTCGCGAAATTCCTCCAGCCCTTTCAGCACATGCAGGTGGTTGTCGGTATCGACGTTAAGCAACTCGTTGGCGAACAGGGTGAAGCCCAGTTTCTCGAGCAGCGTCAAAATCCGTTCCGCCACCAAGTCGCTGAGCAGCCCGGTTTTGCGCGAGTAAATCACATCCACCGCAATTCCGATGGCCACCGCCTCGCCGTGACGAATCTGGTAATCGGAAATCTGTTCGAGCTTGTGCGCCGACCAATGGCCGAAGTCGAGCGGGCGCGCGGAACCAAATTCAAAGGGGTCGCCGGACGTGGCAATATGGTTCAAATGCAATTCAGCGGAGCGAAAAATCAACCGCTGCATCGCGGACGGTTCAAACCCCGCCAGCGCCCCGGCATCCTGTTCGATCGCTTCGAGAAAACTTTTGTCGCGGATCAGCGCCACCTTCACCGCTTCGATGTAGCCCGCGCGCTTTTCCCGGTCTGGAAGTGAGGCGAGCAATTGAAAATCGTTGATGACCGCGAACGGCGGCGAAAAGGTTCCAATGAAATTTTTTTTCCCGAACGCATTGATTCCGTTTTTCACGCCGACCCCGGAATCATCCTGGCTCAGGGTGGTCGTCGGAATGCGGACGTGTCGCACGCCGCGATGCGCCGTTGCCGCAGCAAGACCAACGACATCAAGCAACGCACCACCGCCGACGGCCAGCACATACGAATGCCGGTCCACATGATATTTTTCGATGTTTGATTGGATTTCGGAAACGTGAAAATAAGAATTTTTCGCCCGCTCTCCCCCTTCGATGATCAGCGGTGCGCACACCAGTTTCACCGAGTCAGCGTGAACGAAAAAATAGCGCTCAATATTTTGCACGAGGTCGGGTTGGGCCAGCGCCAGCGATTCATCGAGCACCACCAACGCCTTGCGCGCCTGGCCCGGCTCGCGGTTGACCAGAACTTCTTTCAGCAAAGGATTTGCCGGGTCGAAAACAGCCTGGGTGAAATGCACCCGGAGCTGAAAATCGACCTGAATTGTGCGTTCAATGACGGACATCGTGTGATTAATTGTGGGAGGTTGGACGCGCAATTTCGAGTTTTATTTGAAAATCTCCAAGATTGCCACACCTCCGGAAAACCGCTATCAGTCTGCGAAATGTCCACGGTTGCTGAACAATTGAGAGCGGCGCGCGAAGCCCAGAATCTGACGGTCTATCAGGTCGCGGAGATTACAAAAATCCGGACCGACCACATCCGCGCCCTCGACGAAGGCAATTACGATGTTTTCTCTGCCCCGGTTTATATTCGCGGTTTCGTCCGCACTTACGCGACTTTGTTGAAGCTCGATGTTCCCAAAACCATGGAACTGCTCGCCGCCGAATTGGCCAAGACCGATAAGCATCACGACCATCCGCCGCTGACCAAGCATCGCAAGAGCTTTCTCGATATTCTGATGTTTCAACTTTCGAAACTGAATTGGCGCATCGTCCTGCCGGTACTCGGGATCGCTTTGCTGGTTTTACTCTCGGCAGGAGCTTGGCGGATATGGAGCAGCCACAAGGCGAAAGATCCGCTGGCCGATGTCCCCGCCGGTGTGTATCAGCCGCCAAAACGCAGTTCCGGCGACGTCCTCCCCGTCCCAACCCAGCCGCGCCGCTAATTGAAGAATTTCGATGTTCGATGCTCAATGTCTCTTTGACTGCCCTCATCACTGCGGCGCGCTAAATGCACCACTCCACTCAAAACAAAAAACTTAAAATTTCATAAGTCCAACTCCCCATCCCCGCCATTGCCATACGAGGGAAGAAGCGTAACTTGTCCGCCTTGTGATGACGAAAACCCATGAAACCAAACGCCCGGTGCGCGTTGGTCTGATCTCTCTCGGTTGCGCCAAAAACCTGGTGGACGCCGAGGTCATGCTCGGCTCGCTCATGAAAAGCGGCGTGGAAATCACCAACGACGCGGCCTCCGCCGATGTCGTCATCGTCAACACCTGTTCGTTCATTGACGCTGCGCAGGAGGAAAGCATCGACGCTATTTTGGAATCAGCGGAAGTCCGTGAAGCCAATAATCGCGGGCAAGGTCTGATTGTTTCCGGCTGCTTGCCGCAACGCTTCCGCGATGATCTGCCCAAGCTGCTGCCGGAGGTGGACGCTTTCATGGGCATCGATCAAGTCGCCCAAGTCTCCCAAATTGTCGAACAGGCGATGGTGCGGCGGGCGGAAAAAGTCCAAAGTTTAAAATCCAATGTTCAAAGCCGGCCAGTTAGGAAAGTTAAAATCGCCGGCAAATTCGCCGAGCTGCAACAGGGCAAAACTCATTCCGCGCACGACGACGAAGAAGCGATTCGCGGCGCCGACAAATTTGGCAAAACCCGAACCGTCGTTGCGCCCGGCCAACTTAAAACTCAAAACTCAAAATTAAAAACTCCCGCACCCTTCTTCGACGTGACGCAGCGGCCGGTTTACATTCCTGATTACGAGACGCCGCGCTTTCGGCTCACCCCAAAGCATTTTGCCTACGTGAAAATTGCCGAGGGCTGCAATCATCCCTGCAGTTTCTGCATCATTCCGCAAATGCGCGGGAGCCATCGCAGCCGGCTGCAATCCGACATCGTCCGCGAAGCAAAACAGTTGATCGCCGATGGTGTGAAAGAGCTGAATCTGATTTCGCAGGACTCCACTTATTACGGCCTCGATTTGCGCGCCAATCATAGCCGCGCCATCGCTTCTCCAGAAAAATTTAATGCCGCCGCAAAATCGTTGCCCGCCGATGCCACCACGCTTTGCACTTTGCTTCGCGAGTTGAATGCGTTGCCCGGCGATTTTTGGATTCGTCTGCTCTACACCCATCCGGCGCATTGGACCGATGAATTGATCCAGACCATCGCCGAATGCTCGAAGGTGGCGCGCTACGTCGATATGCCGCTCCAGCACATTCACGAAAACATGCTCGAACGGATGCGCCGCGAAACCTCGCAGCAATACATCGTTGATCTCATTAAAAAAATCCGCGCCGGCATTCCGGGAATTGCGCTGCGCACCACGTTCATCGTCGGGTTTCCCGGCGAGACGGAAACTTGTTTCGAAACGTTGCGTCAGTTCATTCGCGAAACAAAATTCGAGCGGCTCGGTATTTTCAGTTACTCGAAGGAAGAAGGAACGCGCGCCGGGAAAATGGAGAGCCAGATCTCGGATTCGCTGAAAAATAAGCGCAAGAAAATCGCGATGGCCGAACAATTGAAAGTGGCGCGACGGATTTCCGAATCGTTTGTCGGCCGCGAAATAAATGTTCTCATCGAAAAAGAAGCCAACGCGCGCGAGTTGTCCCGCGTGGGCGGGACCAATGTCAGTTCATGGGAACATGGATTGATTCGCGGCGCAGACAAACACACCGCGCAACTCGAAGGAAATTATCTCGTGGCACGCGGCGAAGCCGATGCGCCGGACATTGATGGACGCGTCTTTGTTCGCAGCAAACTCCCGCCCGGCGAATTTGCCCGCGTCCGCATCATTGGCCATACCGATTACGATTTAATTGCAGAGGGACTTTGACAGAACTGCCGGAATGGACAGAATTGGCGCTGAAATTTAATTTATTCTGTCTAAATGAATGTTCCGAATAAACTGACCGTCTCGCGCTTCGTCCTCACCGTTGCGTTTCTGGCGGTTTTTTTCTCGCGCATTCGCTACCACGAAACCATTTCGCTCGTGCTCTTTTGCGTGGCGAGTCTAACCGATTATTTCGACGGAAAAATTGCGCGCCGCGACAATTTGATTACCAACTTCGGCATCCTGATGGATCCGCTCGCCGACAAAATTTTGATTTGCTCGGCCTTCATCGCCTTCGTCGATCGCGCCCCGACCCGGCAGGCATTGGAATGGATGCCGGCGTGGATGGTCGTGGTGATTGTGGCGCGGGAACTGGCCATCACCGGATTGCGCCTGCTCGCGGCGTCGAAAAATGTCGTGCTCGCCGCCGAGCGTTACGGCAAACACAAAACCATTTCGCAAATCGTTTGCATCATTTCGATTCTTGTTCTGGCCAGCCACGTCGATTGGGGCTGGCTTGGAAATTTTTTCAGCTACGACCTTTTCGGTTTCGGCCCGTGGGTGGTCTGGTTCACCGAATTGTCAAAGTGGATCGCAGTCGCGTTGACCGGATATTCCGGCGTGATGTATTTGTGGAGAAATCGCGCGCTCTATCTGGATGACATGTGACCCATGAGGAACGGATTGATTCTCTGGCTCGCGCAAGGTTTCGGTGTCGGACGAATTCCGTTCGCTCCCGGCACCTTCGGCTCCGTCGTTGGCCTGGCGTGGTTTTGGATTTTGCTTTTGCCCGGCAGCCCGCTGCTCTTTCTCATCGGAGTGCTCGCCAGTATTTTTGTTTGCGTCTGGCTTTGTGGTGCGGGCGAAAAAATTCTGAAACAGCGTGATCCGGGTTCCATCGTCATGGATGAAATCATCGCCATCCCCATTTGCTTTGCCGGTTGGCTCGCGGTGCTCTTTTTCAAAAAAGGGTTTTGGCCGGCACCGGAATTTTTCTTCTCAGGAAAAAACGCGTTGCTGACCGTCGGAGTTTTTCTTTTGTTTCGCCTGTTCGACATCGCCAAACCGTGGCCGGTGCGTCAAATCCAGTCGTTGTCGGGCGGTTGGGGCGTCACCATCGACGACGTGCTCGCCGCCCTTTATGTGAACATCGCGATCTTGTTGATTTTGAAGTTTTTCTAGCAGATGCCTGGCGCGATTGAGGCAGTTCGAGAATTACGGAAATTGAATGTTCGGACTAAGTTTTCCGCTCAGCAAAGCGCGATCAATTTCCGGAGGGATTGCGGCAAGATTTTCTTCGATCAACGTCTCGCAATCCAATTGTGCAAAGCGATCAAACCCGCCCGACGATTGCACGAACCCGCTCAAAACGCGCGCGGAATAATTCAGTAAACCCTGTCGCAGCGGCATCGAAAAACTGGCGAGCGTGACCCCGTAAACAATCGTGTGCCACGCGCTGGCTTCCCCGGCGTCCACCGCGCGGATGTAACGCTGCAAGCCGCGTTGATCGCGCAACGGACGGAGCCGTCTCAATTGCACTTTTCCAATCCGTTTGCTCGCGGAGACGAACATTTCCAGCCGCGTCTCGTGCGCCTGTTGTTGATCGAGGGAAATTAATTCAGAAAATTCATTGCGACTCGCATGAGCAAACGCCTGGCATATCAACGGCAGCTCCAGTGGCACGAGCAGTTGCGTGCGATAATTTTCCAGGAACCGTTTCAATCCGGTAAAGTCGTGCGTCGGCTCCAGCACCAGCGACGCGTTGACCACCCCGACCAGCGCCAGTCCTTCCGCCGAGCCAATCTGGTCGAGCAGCGGATGGAAATCTCCGGAGAGTATTTCCGCTTCGTTCGCGTTTAAAATGGTTTGCGACGGATTCATCAAAATGATTTCAGTGAAAAAAATAGTCACCGAATCTTTCCATACTTTAATGTGGCTCGGGGAACTCTCAAAGGGGGAAATCGCCGGTTTGATAAATTTTTTTAGTTGCATTGCCGCCTGCGCTTCAACCGCGTTTTTAAAACTGTTGCGATCAATTCGCGCCTGATTATTTTGTGCGGCAGAATGACACGCCATTGTCACAAGTGCGGATGGGAATGGACGCTGCCCGGTCAACCCGGGCGCAGTGAGTCGTGTCACCGTTGCCACGCCGATCTGCGCGTCTGTTTGAATTGCTCCAGTTACGATGCGCGCGCCGCCCATCAATGCCGCGATCGCCGCGCCGATCCCGTTGCCGAAAAGCACACCGGCAATTTTTGTGAATACTTCGAGTTGGTTCGCCGGAAGTTCGTGACCAAAAACGAAATCAATCCCCGGGAAGATGCGGCGCGGGATCAGTTGAAAAAATTGTTCGGTGATTAGGCCGTTGGACTTTCAATTTCCCGGACAGCTTTACTTTTCCCATCGCCCCTTCTGCGAACCTCAGATGGCATTGCGCGCGAAGTTCAGAGAATCTTTCAACCGTTTGTTGTCGGCGCGAATCCGCGCGGCGAGCGTTTTGCTGGTGGAAAGCAGAAAGGGCGCGGCGAGTTCCGGAGCGAGGGTAAAGAGTTTTTCAAACGAAGCCGCCGAAATTTTCAGCAGAACGCTGTCCTTGTTCGCCACCACATCCGCTGAGCGCGGGCCATGATCGAACAGAGACATCTCCCCGAAAAATTCGCCGGTGCCTAAAGTGACCAGGATGGTTTCCTTGCCACTGATCATCATGCGCACTCGGAGTTCGCCTTCCAGCACCAGGTACATCGCGTCACCCACTTCGCCTTGCTTCACGATCTCCGTCCATTGCCGCACCGATTGCACCTCCATGAATTGCACGAAGCGCTCCAGTTGCGCGTCCTTCATGTCGGCCAGAATTTTCACCCGCCGGAGCGAGCCTGGTTTGAGGTTCGCAGAACCCAGTGCGGTGAGAGAGTTGCCGGTGCCTGCGGCGGGTTTCTCGCGGAAGAAGAGTTGCAACTCCTGGATCTGGCTCGCCTTTTGCCACGAATCATTTTCCTCCCGGTAAATCCAAGTGGTCGCCGTGACCCGTTCGTCTTTGATCCAACTGACGAGCATCGGTAATTCGACCGGGCCATAAATCACGCCGTCCACACCCCAGATTTTATACCCAAAGCCAGTTTGATTGGAATCCATCCCCCGTTTTTAGGGAAAGAGCTGGTTAAAGGAAAGCGCAAAGTACACCGCCGGTAGGTCGAGACGCCCTCGATCCGTGACCTTTCCCCACACTTGATCAAGTCAGAGTTCGACACAGTCTCACTCCACCATTTTGTTCCGAACTCCGCATTGCACGTCCGCTAATTCTGTCCACTTTCTCCGCCTCATTCCAAAACTGAAAATTAAAACACGTTCCCTATCCGCTGCAAAACCTGTCCCGTTCCTTCAAGCCACCAGCCGAGCATGGTCAACAAGTTCACCTTCGCCGTGAGCAACGGGATGCCCAGCAACAGCACACTGATGTTCCCCAGAAAAATGATCACGCCGGAAAACAAATAACCTTCCTGCGTGATGTCCGTTTGCCGCGTTTTGAGAATATGCCAGGTCAAAGTCACATGAAACGCGTAGGCGGCACCGAACAACAAATGGAACCAGACCTCGAACCGTCTCCAGCCCCAGATCAAATGCCCGGCCAGAAACACCAGCACCACCAGCGCCACGTAAACGGGGAAAAAATAAGGCGCAAGCCCGATCAGAAAATTGGTTTTTGTAACCACGACATGTCCGCCGCTCGAAGTGGCCTTGAACTTTTTCACCTTGCCGCCAAACGCCCAGGTCCAAAGCGCGTGGGTGAATTCGTGGCCAAAAACGTAGATCCACATCGGCTTCGGTAGCAGCAGAAAAACACAAATCCAACAGGCCGCCCCCGCCAGCATCGGCACCCAGGTTTGGTCGGCACTGCCGGAGGCCCGCAGCACCAGCCACAACGCGTGGCCCGCACCGACGCAAACCGGCAGCAGGAGAATGGCAATAATGAGTTTGACCCATTTGGGCATGGCGCAAGAATTCAGAACTCACTATTCAGAAGCCAGAAGAAACTCCGGGCTTAAAACATCATTTCGCCTCAGAGACACAGTGGCGCTGAGTTAAAATCCGCAGCCTGAATCCAAAAATAAAAACTTCGTTCCAACGCTTTTTCTGCTGAATATCTCCGCCATGATGACAGATGAAGCGTTAAAGATTTTCCGCGACACCGGCGCGTTGCTCGAAGGACATTTTATTCTGCGCAGTGGTTGGCACAGCCGCCAGTTTTTCCAATGCGCCCAGGCCTTGCAACAAATGCCGGTCGTGGAAAAACTCGGTGCTGCCCTCGCCAAAAAACTCCGCCCGCTCGGTGCCGCCACCGTCATCGCCCCGGCCATGGGCGGACTTGTCATCGGCCAGGAAGTCGCGCGCCAACTGGGCTTGCGTTTTATTTTTGCGGAGAAAGAAGAGGGCAAACTCGTCCTGCGCCGCGGATTCAAAATTGCACCTGGCGAAAAAATTCTCGTCATCGAGGATGTCGTCACCAAAGGCGGCCGGGTCCAGGAAACCATCGAGATCGTGCGCGCTCACGGCGGCCAGATGGCGGGTATTGGCATGGTGGTGGACCGTTCCGGCGGCGGATTAAATTTCGGTGTGCCGACGTTCAGCTTGATCGCACTCAACGTTGAAACCTTTGCGCCCGACCAATTGCCGCCCGATCTCGCGAAGATTCCGGCCACAAAACCGGGCAGTAAATAATGATTGAACCAAATCCGAATTGAGCTTTCTCTGGCCCTCGTCTAAATAGAAGGATGAAAATCCATTTCAGGAGAACGTTACTCCCCATTTTGAGTTGTTGTTGCGCCATGATTCTTTCAAACTTATTCGCCGCCGAGATCGTCGCCCACCGCGGTGCCTCGCACGATGCCCCGGAAAACACCCTCTCCTCCTTCAAGCTCGGCTACCAACAAAATGCCGACGCCGACGAACTCGATATCCATCTCACCAAAGATGGAAAAATTGTTGTGATCCACGATTACGACACAGGCCGCGTCGGTGGCGTGAAGAAAAAAGTGGTGGACCAGACTTTTGACGAAATCCGCGCGCTCGACGTCGGCAAGTGGGGCGATTGGAAGGACAAAGGTTTCACCGAAAAAATCCCGACGCTGGATGAAGTGCTCGCGTTGATTCCCGATGGCAAGAAACTGTTCATCGAAATCAAATGTCACGAGGAAATTCTACCGGCGCTGGCGAAATCCCTGAAACAGGCTGGAAAAAAGCCGCAGCAAACCCCGATCATCACATTTTATTACGAAGTGGCAAAAGCCACCAAGGCAATGCTTCCGAAGATCCCGGTCTACTGGCTGGTCGGGTGGGGCAAAGACAAGGCGACCGGGGAATTTCCGAACATTGACGACTTGATCACCAAAGCCAAAGCCGCCCAATTGGATGGACTCGATTTGCAATCCGATTTCCCGATCGACAAGGCGTTTGTCACGAAGGTCAAGGCCGCCGGTTTGGGCCTCTACACCTGGACCGTGGACGACGCAGCGGTCGCCAAAAAAGAAATCGAAGCCGGTGTGGATGGAGTGACCACCAACCGCCCGGAATGGCTGCGCGCCGAACTCTCCAGATAAAGAAAAACCCTCGCAGCGAATACTCGGTGGGGCGAGGCTACTGACGAGCCGTCGCCATTGAGGATCAGAGGGCGGTTCGGAATCGGCTCGCGAGGACGCTCGCCCCACCTGTAAACACCCGGAATCGACTTTAGGCATTGGACATTGGACTTATTTGCCTTCGCCCTTTTTCGCGCGACATCGCGTCCCCGTCACCAGTTCTGGTGACTATCGGAAAAAGGCGAATCGGCTAAAGTAATCTCGTTCTCGGGAATATTTTATTTGTTTGTGTGTGAAAAGGCCGGACTTGTTATCCGGCCTTTTTGTTGTACCGATCCGCCCGGGATTTGGGCTTCGCAACTATTCGGGAGAAGTTTTTACACCTTTCCACTTTTCGCAGGTATCGATGTGCCGTGTTCAGTGTTCACTGTTTACTCTGCGGCCAAATTCTGCCGTGCTGGTTTGAATGAGTCAGCGCAATTGAACCCTTTGGAAAAATATTCCATCAAATGAAACGATTGATCGCGCTTTTTTTTGCCTTCGGCCTGCTGCATTCCAGCGAGGGGCGCGACTTCGGCGCGGATGTCTCCCATTATCAAGGAGCTTCGGGTGTTTCTCAGGCCGCCTGGAACCTGATGTATGCCGAGGGAAATCGGTTCGCCTTTGTTAAAGCATCGGAGGGCCTCACCGGACCCGACGACGCTGCCATGGCCAACAACGTGGCACGAGCCGCCGCCGCCGGCCTGCTTGTTGGCGTCTATCACTATCCTCACCCGGAAAACCGCACCAACACCGCCGGGGCGGTTCTTGAGGCCGATCACTTTCTCACTTACTCCGGTAGCGCCATCGGGCCCGGACGTCTGCGCCCAGTGTTGGATGTCGAAGGTAGCGCCAGTACCCTGAGCATGACCGGACTCACAGACTGGATCATTGCCTTTTCCGATCGAATCATTGAGCAGCGCGGAGCGGGCGCGGCTCCGATTATTTATATGAACCGCTCCTTTGCCAGCTCCGAGGTGGATTCGCGCCTGGCTAATTACGATTTCTGGCTGGCCTATTACACCAACGTCGATTATTCGGTCAGCGAACCGCCCCCCACCGCCTCGTACCCCGACCCGACAGGCGTTTTCAACAATTGGTGTTTTTGGCAATATAGCTCGACCGGTATCGCTGGAGGAATCACTCCCCTGGACCTGGATGTCTGCCATAGCGAATACAAAACCCTGCAATCATTCCTCATTCCGTATCCGCCCATTGTCATCAGCAGCATCACTCCTGGAAATGGCGGCGCGATCCAGATCGCCTTTACCAACACCCCGGGCCGGTCTATGACCGCCCTCGCGTCAACGAATATCGCCCTGCCGCTGGCCATTTGAGCGTGCTCGGTTCCGTCACCGAAAGTCCGGCCGGCTTCTACCAGTTCAGCGACACGCCAACGCCCGCCAATCGCCAGCGCTTCTACCGGATCCGTTCGCCGTAATTTTTTGTTCGACCGTTGGTATTACGTTTCGCGGGTTCCCGGACAGGACAACAACAGCAACCCTTTCTATAGCAGATCACAACAACCCTGGCGCAAAGGGTAGGGTCGCGCTGCCGCACGGCCACCCTTCCCGGCGGCGCGCCCTACCTTTGCAATACCAACCTCCTGGCGGAAATGGAGTCACTCGCCTCCTCCAAGGAAATGGAAATCCGTTTCCCCCCCGTTCTTCTCCATTCCGGATTCAACGTCTCTTTGTTTCCGAATTACGATTTTCCAACGATGCTGTCGAATTCTTTGTCGCTGAAAAGCGGCAACGTTTCGGTGCGGACATTTCCCAGCGCGGCCAACTTGGCAAGCAATCGAAGGATTTTCTTATCGGAATCGGCACTGAGCAGCAGAACGCCGTCGTAAGCGCCGATGCTCCAATATTGTCCATCGACTTTGACGCCAGCCGCGGCCGCGGCCTTGTCAAAGGAATGGGCGCGCCGGGTCGATTCTTTGAGTTTGCGAGCGCCTTGATCGGTGAATTTCAGAAGTGCGATATAACGTGGCATGATATTTCCTTTTTTTATGGTTGAACTGTTTCGGGCAGCATACATCAGGGAAGCACCTCTGCTGGCTGATTTTTGTCGGAAACAAACCATCGATTGCCCCAATGTTTTTATCTCCTAAGAATTAAAGACTTCCCGCTCTCGTCTCTGCCCGCAGCACCACCGGGGTTGACGCATACCTCTCATTAACATCGTGTCCCGCAATTGCGGGACCGGTGGCCGGTGTGCGGCGAGAGATGCAGCCGTTTCAACGGCTTGTCCGAACAGGCGCAGAAGCCGTTAAAACGGCTGAGAATCTCTTTTCCAGACGATTTTCACCGGGCTAAAGCCACGGTGTTAATGAGAAACGTAATTTAGGAGGTACGCGTCTCTTCCCGCAACGCCACTCTTCCCTCTTTCCGTCTTTTCCCCTTTCGGTATTCTGACCCGGTGCACATTGAGGAACAACGTCCGCCCGCGCCCATTCGAGGCGGATCGCCTTCCTCTCAAATTGAACGCTGGAGCGATGCGGCTTCCGGGGTATTGATCTATTCGATGCTGGTCTTCAGCCCGTGGGCTTTCGGGACAACGCAGCCATGCGCGTTTCGATTTTCCGTTTCAGGTTTATTCGATCCTGTTCTTGTCGCTGGTGATCTGCGTGCTGCTCTCGCCCCTCGCGGTGCGACGATCCTGAAGAAAGATTGGAAAATTTTGAATTTCAGGTTGTGAGTCGGGAGACGGATTTCAACGCGGAGACGCGGAGGGAGGAAGGGCGGAATCTGAAGGGCGGGATTCCTTCGCCGGAGGGAGATGGTCAGGACGATGGCGAGCACAGCGAACGCACAAATGGGCATTGAACCACGGAGGGGAGTTGGGGGTTCAGTGCGGGGATTAAGATTAAGAAAGTGAAGATGATGATGAAACTCGCAGCGCTCGCGCCTTCGGCAGAATGATCTCTTTGTGTCTCTGAATAACCCCCGGGTTTTCGCTGCGCTCGACCCGGGGCTATTTTCCGCCGTGCCTCCGGCACTCACGATTCAAGCCGACTGCGAAATAATTTCTGCCGCCATTCCACGCTGAATGAAAAAATTTCTTTCCCGAATTCCCTCTCTCTTTGTTAGCGTCGCAGCATGAATGGAAATCCCGTGGTGCTGGTCACCGGTGCAAGTCGCGGCCTTGGTCGCGGCATTGCCTTGTCTTGCGCGAAATCCGGATTCGACGTCGCCATTCATTACAACGGAAACCGGGCCGCCGCTGAAGAGGCCGTCGCGCTCTGCAAAAATGTTGCCGCAAATTCCGTGCAACAATTCGCCATCGTCCAGGGAAATCTTGGGAGCAGCACCGACCGCTCCGGAATTCTGGATCAAGTTTTAGCGCGGTTTCAACGCCTTGATGCGTTGGTCAATAATGCCGGGATGGCTCCGCGAATCCGTGCGGACATCACCGAAATGGGCGAAGAAAGTTACGACGAAGTGCTCGGTGTAAATTTGAAGGGGCCATTTTTTCTTTCGCAACTCGCGGCCAATTACTGGTTGAAAAATCCTGGGCAAGGCCGGTTGAGCGCCGGTTACAAATTAATTTTCGTCACCTCGATTTCCGCGAACACGGCCTCGGTGAACCGGGCGGAATACTGCATTTCCAAAGCGGGCCTTTCGATGACGGCCCAGCTCTGGGCGACGCGCCTCGCGAACGATGGCGTCCAGGTTTTTGAAATTCGTCCCGGCATCATGGAAACCGACATGACCGCTGGCGTGAAAGAGAAATACGACAAACTGATCGCTGACGGCCTCATCCCGCAAAAGCGCTGGGGCAAACCGGAAGATGTCGGCCTCGCGGTGGACGCCGTTTTGAAGGGACACTTTCCATTTTCCACCGGCCAGGTGATTTCCGTTGATGGCGGGTTTCATCTGCCGCGTTTGTAATTTTATGTTGAAAATTGATTCCACACTCACCGCGAAAATTTTGCTGCCCGCCACGGAAAAACTCTTCGCGCTTTCGGCCTTGAAAATACGAAGTCTCGACGCGCGGCGCGCTCCCGGTTCCGGTGCGCCGGTTTTCACGGTCAAAGGAAAATACACCGCGCGCGGCTGGACCGAGTGGACGCAAGGTTTCCAGTTTGGCTCCTCCCTTCTTCAGTTCGACGCCACGGGCGACACGGAATTTCTGGAGCAAGCCCGCGAAGCGACGCGCAACGAAATGGCGTCGCACGTCAGCCACATTGGTGTGCACGATCACGGTTTCAACAACGTCAGCACCTACGGAAATTTATTACGCCTCATGCGCGAAGGCCGCATTGCTGCGGATGCTTGGCAGAAAAACTTTTACGAACTTGCCCTGAAATTATCCGGCGCGGTGCAGGCTGCGCGCTGGACTCAAATCACGCCTGAACTCGGCTACATTTATTCCTTCAACGGACCGCATTCGTTGTTCAGCGACACGATTCGTTCCTTGCGCGCGCTCGCGGTGAGTCATCAGCTTGGCCATCGCCTCATGGGCGAGCAGGATGCCAAAATCAATTTGCTGCATCGCCTGCTGCAACACGCGGAAACGACGGCGCGTTACAATATTTTTTTCGGAAAAGGCCGCGACCTTTACGACGTTCGCGGACGAGTCGCGCACGAATCCATTTTCAATCTGAACGACGGCAGCTTCCGTTGCGCCAGCACGCAGCAGGGTTACTCGCCCTTTTCCACCTGGACGCGCGGTCAGGCCTGGATTTTGTGCGGCTACGCAGAACAATTGGAATTGTTCGCAACGCTCAACGAGAAGGAATTTCTGGCGAGTGGCGGCAAAGCAAAAGTGGTCCGCCGCTTCGAAGAAATTGCGTTTGCGGTTTCTGACTTTTGGCTCAACGAAACGCCGACCGATGGCATTCCATATTGGGACACCGGCGCGCCCGGCTTGAGCAAAATGGGCGATTACCGCGCCCGCCCGGCTGACCCGTTCAACGACCATGAACCCGTGGACAGTTCCGCCGCTGCGATCGCCGCGCAAGGCTTGATCCGCTTCGGTAATTATTTAAAAGCAACGAAGCGCCATGCGCCTGGAAATCGTTATCGCACTGCGGGTTTAACCGTCGCGAAACATCTTTTTGCGGAGCCCTATCTTTCGACGAATTCGAAGCATGAAGGTTTGTTGCTGCATTCGGTTTATCATCGGCCGAACGGCTGGGATTACATTCCGAAAGGACGCAAGGTTCCGTGCGGCGAATCATCGATGTGGGGCGATTATCATGCGCGGGAATTGGCGCTGATCATTTTGCGCGAAGCAACCGGCCAACCGTATTACGAATTTTTCCTGCGCTCGTAATTTTATTTGCCGCAAATTTTCTCGAACTAAATTCCATGACAAAAAATGAAATCATCGCGCGCCTGCTCGAACCGGGAGTGATCGCCGTCATCCGCGCCGACAGCTCCGAGCAACTCTTGGATGCAACCGCAGCCTTGATCGACGGCGGCGTCAGCGCCATCGAAGTCACCATGACCACCCCCAATGCCATCGAGGTGATTCGCGCCACGGCCAAACGATTTGGCGACAAAGTTTTGCTCGGTGTTGGAACGGTTTTGGATTCCGCCACCGCTCTTCGCGCCCTGGAAGCCGGAGCGGAATATGTGGCCACGCCCATCGTGCGTCTCGATGTGGTGGCAACCTGTTTGCAAAAAGAGAAACCGATTTTCAGCGGAGCCTACACTCCGACCGAGGCGTTCACCGCCTGGGAAGCGGGCAGCGATTTTATTAAAATTTTTCCCGCCGACGGTTTGGGCGCGAGCTACATCAAATCGCTGCGCGCGCCATTGCCGCAGTTGAAAATTGTGCCGAGCGGCGGAGTGACCGCTGAAAATTGCGGCGACTTTATTCAAGCCGGTTGTGTCGCGATTTCCGCCGGAAGCAGCCTCGTCAGCAAAACGTTTTTGCAGAACCGGGATTGGAAAGGGCTGAGCGAAAAAGCAGCGGAGTTTGTTGTCGGGGTGAAAACTGCGCGGGCGAAAATGCGTTCCTGATTTCTGCCACCAACCTGCGGCTCAAGCGAGTTTGCCGAGTTTGCGCAAACGGAGAAAAGGTTTTCCAGCGAGCCGTGATTGCGCCAAATCCACTTCGAACTCCGCCACCCAATCGTTCTGTTCCTCGGGATCAACGAGCATCTGTTGAACGCGCCAACTGCGTTTGTCCTCGGATGGCGTGACGTAGGTATGCCGGACATTCCGCGCGTTGGGATCGAGACAAATATATTCGTGCTCTGCGTAATAGGAATCGGTCGCCACGCGCAATCGTTCCGCCGTCCACGTTTCCCCCTCGGGTTGTTCGGGTGAATCAAGAGTGGCCAGGGTCTGCTCGAAATCGCCAATGACCAACCCGCGCAGGAACATGAAAATGCGATTGCGAAGGGTCGCGGTGAAGTTTTTCGTGTCACGCGTGATGTCTTTATCGGCTTCCTCCGCTCCCGGTGGACGCACCTCCGGTTTTTCGGCGAGCGGCTGATAGTTCGGGTCGCGCATTTTTTCCCATTCATCAATCAAGCTCGAATCAACCTGGCGAATCATGGTGTCGAGATAGATTTCCATTTCGCGCACGGCATCGTTCTTCGCCGCGTCGGGAACGGTTTGCGTCAGAACCTTGTGGACGCGCGAGAGGTGGCGCAGGAGCAATCCTTCTGCGCGCTGCAATTCGTAATCCTTGATGTAATCCGCAAACGAACGGAATTGCTCGAACATTTCGCGCGCGATGGATTTCGGGCGAATATTTTCCTGACCCACCCAAGGATGCCGGTCGGCAAACGCGTTGAATGTCGCGTAAATAAATTCGCGCTTCGGCTTCGGATATTCGAGCTTCTCCAATTCTTCCATCCGCTTGTCGTAATCGACTCCTTCCATTTTCATCTCCGCCATTTTCTGGTCCTTCACGCGGTCGAGTTGCTTGCGGAGAATAATGTCGGGATCTTCGATGATCGATTCGACCAGCGTAATCAGGTCGAGCGCGTAATCGGGCGCTTGCGGATCGAGCAGCGGGACGGTGTCGAGCAGATACAACGACAACGCCTGGTCCATCGAAAAATCGTCCTGCAATTCCACGTTGACGCGAACTTTTTGCCCGCCCTCACCCCTACCCTCTCCCCTAGGGAGAATCCGTTCCCGCGCTGGGGCAGGTTCTGAAGTCCACGACAATCCGGCAGCGTCGCATCGCAGTTCCCTCTCCTGGGGGTGAGGGTTGAGGTAAGTGCGGGCCATGCCCTCACTTGATTCCACACTCTGCACTCCGCATTCCGCATTGGAAGTTTGAGCCTCCTCACGTCGGCTGCTACGTGGATTGATGAACTCCACGATTTTGCGATCCACCAGCGAGCGGAATAATTGCCACGCGCGTTTCACGTGGGCCTTTTTCGCTTTCGGCGATTCGTGACTGCTCGAAATCAATTGTTGCATGGCGTGACAACCGTCGCTTTTTCGACTGAGCACGTTCAACAACATCCCGTGCGAAACCTGGAAGCGCGAACTCAACCGCTCGGGCGGCGCGGAGATCAGGCGGATGTAGGTTTGCTTGTCCCAATTGACGAAATTCTTTTCCGGCGGCTGCCGTTTCACCGTCTTCTTGCCATCACGCGCGGATTTTTCCGCGAGCTTCAAATTCTCGATCATGTGCTCCGGCGCCTGCGCCACGACCCAACCGCGATCATCGAATCCCTTTCGCCCCGCGCGTCCGGCAATCTGATGAAAATCGCGCGCGCTCAGAATGCCGGTTTTCTGCCCGTCATATTTACAAAGCCGCGTGAAGAGCACGGTGCGAATCGGCACATTGATGCCGACGCCGAGCGTGTCGGTTCCGCAAATGATTTTGAGCAATCCTTGTTGCGCGAGTTGTTCGACCAGCACGCGATATTTCGGCAGCAGTCCGGCGTGATGCAAACCGATGCCGTGCCGCAACCATTTCTTGAGATCGGGACCGTAAGGGCTGTTGAATTTAAAATCCTGGATGGCAGTGGCAATGGCCGCTTTTTCCTCGCGCGTCGCAACATTGACGCTGGTGAAATCCTGCGCGCTTTGCGAGGCATCCAATTGCGTGAAGTGAACAACATACACCGGAGTTTTCCCCTCGGCGGCGAGGCTTTCCAATGTCTTGGCGAGCGGCAGTTCGGAGTAGGCATGCTCGAGCGGAACCGGACGCGTGGTGGACGAAACAGCAACCGTTGCTCGTCCATTGAGCTTCGTGAGTTCTTCCTCGAAGAAAGTCGTGTCGCCGAGCGTGGCGGACATCAGCAGGAACCGCGTTTGCGGCAACGTGAGCAGCGGAACCTGCCAGGCCGTGCCGCGCTCGCGATCGGAGTAGTAATGAAACTCATCCATCACCACGTCGCGCACATTGGCCTTCGGACCTTCGCGCAAGGCGATGTTGGCGAGGATTTCCGCTGTGCAACAAAGGATCGGCGCATCGCGATTGACCGACGCGTCGCCGGTGCTGAGGCCGACGTTGTCCGGGCCAAACTCGCGACAGAGCGCCATGAATTTTTCATTCACCAACGCCTTGATCGGGCAGGTGTAAATCGAACGCTGTCCCTGCGCGAGCGCCTTGAAATGCAGCGCCGTCGCCACCAGCGATTTGCCCGAGCCGGTCGGCGTGTTCAGGATGACGTTTTTCTCCTCGAACAATTCGAGAATGGCCGATTCCTGCGCAGGATAGAGTTGGAGCTTTCGGGCCTCGACGTATTCCAGAAATTTCCCCAGCAACAGATCGTTGCTCGCCCGCTCGCCCTTCGGAATCAAGTCATAAAGTGTCATCAGGTTTTCGCGCACCATGATGCAACGGGAGAAAACAAAGTCGAGCGCGCGGCAGATCTGGTGATTGGTGGAAGATTCAACCGCAGAGACACGAAGTATGAACGTCCGACATTCAATAACGATTCCATGAAATCGAAAACTCCCCTCACCCCAAGTAGCGAAACCGGTGAGGGAGGTCGCGAACACGAATTGAAAATGTCGGAGGGGATTTATGATTGGAAAAAGATTTCAACCGCGAAATAGGCCGAATACGCGAAAGAGAAATTGGGTTCTGAAATTGTTCGCGTATTCCGCGTGGCATGCGGTTCAATCGGTGGCACTCCGTAACGAGCGCCGTCAGACGTGGCATAGTTGTAGAATGTCACCCGCAAAATGATAAAGCCCCGTCAGGGGCGGCATTGATGGCCGTCTGCCAAGACCGGAAGATGTCGCTCCTGACGGAGCTGGAAAATCTGGGCGCTGGGTGGCGACAAAGATCTCGCGCCTACGGCGCTTCAGGCAACCGGCGAAGTCGGTTTCATTTTCTTCACCCAACAGCAGCCACGGTTTTATTTCAAAGCGCGGCGAAGATGCTTTCAAAAATCCATTTGCCGTCGTCGCTGCCTGCGAGCTTTTTCGGCAATTACTTCCGGCAATCGCCCTAGAATCCGACGACTGCGTTGTTTAAACTGCGTTAAATACTTTGTTGGCATTTCTTGGAATGAAATCCGTTCTGGCGCTTTCCACTGCTGTCCAGCTTCGCTATGGTTCAAGGCTATTGCATGGCTGATGCCCGGATTGAAGAACTGAAAAAATTATTACCGCAATGTCTCTTGCCGGATTGGGTCCGGCTCGGGCGTCGCGTCGCGCGTGTCTTGCGCGATCAACATCACGCCGATCAGCGCGACGCCTTGTTGGATCGGTTGCTTCAACAAGTCCGCGCGTCCATCGCTTTGTGCGAAGAACGCCGGCTCAACGTTCCGCGTGTGAGTTATCCTCCGGACCTGCCAATCACGACGCGGAAAGCTGAAATTGTTGCGGCCATCCGAGCGCATCAAGTCGTCGTCATCGCGGGCGAAACGGGTTCGGGCAAGACGACACAAATTCCCAAGATGTGCCTCGAAGCGGGCTTGGGCCTTGAAGCAAAGATCGGCTGCACGCAACCGCGTCGGGTGGCGGCGCTCTCCATCTCGCGACGCATCGCGGAAGAGTTGAACGTCACGTGGGGTCGCGAAGTCGGCTGCAAAATCCGGTTCGACGATCGCTCCAGTGCGCAAACCTACATCAAGCTGATGACGGACGGCATTCTGCTGGCGGAAACGCAAGGTGACCCGGATCTCTCGGAATACAACGCGATCATCATTGATGAAGCGCACGAACGCAGTTTGAATATTGATTTTCTGCTCGGTCACTTGAAGGGCCTGCTCGCGCGTCGTCTCGATCTGAAACTGATCATCACCTCGGCGACGATTGACACCGAGATGTTCTCCCGACATTTCGGCAACGCCCCAATCATCGAAGTTTCCGGACGGCTGTATCCAGTCGATGTGCAATACCAACCGCTCGACTTGGAGTCCGAGGAGCGCGGTGATGTCAGCTTCGTGGATGCAGCGGTGTCGGCGGCGGAACGCATCCTTTACGAAACCAGTTTTGGCGACGTGCTGATCTTCATGCCCGGCGAACGCGACATCCGCGAAACCGGTGACCAACTCGACGGTCGTTTCTCCGGCGAGGCGGAAGTGATTCCGTTGTTCGGCCGACTTAGCTCTGGCGATCAACAACGGGTCTTCGCTCCATCAACGCGCCGCAAGATCGTCATCGCCACGAACATCGCCGAAACGTCGCTGACCATTCCTGGCATTCGCTACGTCATTGATGCCGGTCTCGCGCGCATGAGTCGCTACAATCCGCGCACGCGCACTCGGCGCCTGCCGGTTGAGCCGGTTTCGCAGAGCAGCGCCAATCAACGCAAAGGCCGCGCCGGACGTGTCGAGGCGGGCATTTGCATCCGGCTCTTTTCAGAGGAGGACTTCAACGCGCGCCCGCTCTTCACGCAACCGGAAATTCAGCGGGCTAATCTTGCCGAAGTGATTTTGCGGATGAAGGCGTTTCACCTCGGTGACATCGAAACTTTTCCGTTCGTTCAACCGCCCACGCCCGCTGCCATCTCAAATGGTTACGCTCTCCTGCAAGAACTCGGCGCGCTCGACGAACACCGCGAACTCACGCGCCTCGGCGCCGACCTCGCGCGACTGCCGATTGATCCCACGCTCGGACGAATGCTGCTCCAATCGCAACACGAACACGCCACACAGGAACTATTGATCATCGCCGCAGGACTGAGCATTCAAGATCCGCGCGAACGTCCGCTCGATCAAAAAGAGGCCGCTGCCGCCGCGCATCGGAAGTTCACCGATCCGCAATCCGATTTTCTTTCGCTGCTCAACATCTGGAACGCCGTTCACGACGAGTGGGATCGCCTGCGCACGCAAGGTCAGCGCCGGAAGTTTTGTCGCCAGCATTTTCTCTCCTACCTGCGGATGCGCGAGTGGCAGGACGTTTACTCCCAACTGCACGACGCGCTCGGCGATCTCGGCACACTCAAGCTCAACGAGAGCAACGCCGCCTACGACGCGATTCATCGCTCGATTCTTGCTGGACTTATCGGCCACATCGCGCGCTTCGAGGAACGCAACACCTACAAAGCAGCGGGCAACCGGATGGTTTCCGTGTTCCCCGGCTCGGCGCTTTACTCGCGCGGCGAACCGCATCGGAAACAAATCAGCAAAGGCAACAAGCCGCCTCCTAAACCAAAATCAAATCAACCGCAGTGGATCGTTGCCGGGGAAATCGTCGAGACGTCGCAGCTTTTTGCACGCACGTTGGCGGGCATTGATCCACAATGGATTTTCCAACTCGCGCCGCACTGCTGCAAACTCACGCATCAGAATCCGCACTGGAGCGCGACCGCCGGCAACGTGCTCGTGGAGGAAATCGTCACGCTGCACGGCTTGGAAGTGCAACGCCGCAAAGTTTCCCACGGCAACATCAACGCGAAGGATGCCACCGCCATTTTCATTCGTTCCGCGCTCGTGGAAGAGAACTTGATGCCGTCTCGTGGCCGCTCAGGTGATGACACCGATGCCGACCGCGATGAAGTTCGCATTCTGACCCAGGTGGCGGAGGAAAAATTGGAGTTGCCGCAACAGTATCGCTTCCTCACGCACAACCGCAGCATCCGCGAGAAGATCGAGAATTGGCGCACGCGCGTCCGCAACTACGACCTTGGCGATCTCGATCAAGTGCTCGGCGAGTTCTACGCCAAGCACGTCGAGAATATTTCGTCGCTGCACGAACTGAACCGGATGTTGCGCGAACCCGGCGCGCAAGAACGCCTCTGCCTTTCCGAAGCGGATCTGACCAGCGGCAAGTCATTGCAGTTCGACGCGGAAGCGTTTCCCGACGCCGTGCCGATCGGCGGCCAACCGGTGTCACTTGCTTACGCGTATGCACCCGGCGAAGAACACGACGGCGTGACGATCGAATTGCCTTTCGCCCTGGCGCAATCTGCGTCGTCCGCAAGGATTGAGTGGGCTGTGCCGGGCTTGCGTGAGGAAATAATTGGCGAACTTTTACGAGCATTGCCGAAGGCGCTCCGCAAAGAGCTGATGCCGTTCCCGGCGAAGATTGCCGAGATTGTCAGCGAATTTCAGCCGTCGGGAAATTCGTTTCTTCAGGATCTCGCCAGCTTTATTCATCACCGTTACGGTGTGGAGGTCGCGGTTGCCGCCTGGCCTGCGAATGCTTTGCCCGCACACTTGCGCCCGCGCATCGAGATTCACGATCACAACCGCAAGTCGCTCGGCAGCGGACGGGATCTCGCCCAACTCCAGCAACGCCTTAAGCAGAAAAAAATCGAACCCGCGACGAAATCCGAATCCGCCGACTGGACGCGCGCCGCACAACGATGGGAACGCTTCGGCCTCACCGAATGGACCTGTGGCGATTTGACCGAACGCATCACGGTTTGCGAAGGTCCGAGTCTGCCGCTCTATGCGTGGCCGGGCTTGGAATTCACGGAGGGTGTCGTCAACCTGCGGTTATTTCGCAGCGTGGATCTGGCGCGCGACGCGAGTCTGGTCGGCGTGCGCCGCCTCGTGGAACTCGCCATCCAAAAAGATCTCGCCTGGATGGAAAAGGATCTGCGCGCGCTGGCCCGTTACGATGCGCTCTATGCGCCGCTCGGCAACGGCGACGAGTTGCGCGAAACTTCATTGGAAAATTTGAAGCGATATTTACTGCCAGCCGAACCGTTGCCTGCGTTGACAAAAAAAGATTTTGCGATTGCCGTGGCCGCCGCGCAGAAGCTTCTGCCGGGCCTCGCGCAACAATTCATCGATCGCCTCGGCCCGATTCTGCAATTGCGACAACAAGTGCAGCAACGCATTGGCGCTCCGGCAGCCCTAGCCGCGCCGCGCTCCCAGAAACTTTCTTCCTTCAGTCAGATCGGCGCTCCAATTACTCGTGGTAAAGATCCACTGGCCGAAGAGTTGAATCGTCTGATTGCGCCACGCTTTCTGGAACGCATCCCGTATGAACGACTCACGCATCTGCCCCGTTATCTCAAGGCACTGCTCATCCGCGCTGAACGAGCGGCGTTGAACCCGGCCAAGGATCAGGAGCGATTGCGACAACTGGCGCCTTACGTGGAAGCGCTGAAACAAATCGAAGCCAAACCGCCCCCGTCGGGCGAAGCGCGCCGCGAGATCGACGCCTATCGCTGGATGGTGGAGGAATACAAAGTTTCCCTGTTCGCACAGGAACTCGGCACGGCCGTTCCAGTTTCGCCACAACGCCTCGACCGGCAATTGGAGGCAGCCCGCCGAGCCGGGTGATGCGCGCGAAGATAAAAACGTCATTGGGCAAATCGCCGAAAATTTTCAATGGCGCCGCCAATTCTCTGCTGGGTTGTAAGTTCCGATCAGCCTGCTACCGTTTTGTTCGATAGGCCTCCGTAGCTCAAATGGATAGAGCAGTGGTTTCCTAAACCATTGATCCCGGTTCAATTCCGGGCGGGGGTACCAACTTCATTCGTCACTCGCGCACTTTTTTTCATCGCCCGGCGCGCCCCTGCTTCCTTTGCTTTTTCGTCCGAACACTGAGTCGCACTGCGGGCCGACCCGCTTTGCTGACGATGCGCGCATTGTTTTTTCGTCTGATGCGCTCGCGTCGCGCTTCGGGTGAGAGATAGGAAAAGGCGATCGCGGCCAAAAGCAGACCGATCAGCCCAAGAACCACGAGTGCAATTGGGTTTTCGAAATTCATGGGAAAATGTTTAGAGATCGGGCACGTCTTGTAAAGGCGTGATCGCAGAAAATCGAGAAAGTAATCCAGCTTTCCACACTCAGTTTCAAGGCCTACACTTTTGCCGATGAAAGGCATCATTTTGGCCGGTGGAGCTGGCTCTCGTTTGTTTCCGCTGACGCTGGTCGCGGGAAAACAGCTTCAGCCCGTTTACGATAAGCCGATGGTTTATTATCCGCTGGCCACGCTCATCGAAAACGGGATTCGCGAATTCTGCCTCATTTCATCGCCGCAGGATTTGCCTCGCTTCCGCCAACTCTTGGGCGATGGGAAAAAATGGGGCATCTCGATCCAGTATCTCGAACAGGCGAAGCCCGCCGGTATCGCGCAATCGTTTCTCATTGCCGAATCCTTTGTGGGCAGCGATTCCGTGACACTGATTCTCGGAGATAACATTTTTTACGGCGGCGATGGTTTTCGCCGCGCGTTCGCGGAATTTGAGAGTGGCGCGACGATTTTCGGTTATCATGTCAACGACCCGGAACGTTACGGCGTGGTGGAATTCGATTCCAACGGCCGCGCCATTTCGATCGAAGAAAAACCGAAGTCGCCCAAAAGTAATTACGCGGTCCCCGGTCTTTATCTCTACGATAATTCCGTTCTGGCCATCGCGAAAAATCTGCAGCCGTCCTCACGTGGCGAACTGGAAATCACCGATGTGAACCTGGAGTTTTTGCGGCGCGGAAAATTGCGCGTGCAACAGTTGAGCCGCGGATTCGCATGGCTGGACGCTGGCACGAGCAGCAGTTTGCACGAAGCTTCGGCTTATGTGCAGACCATCGAGAAACGGCAGGGGATAAAAATTGGTTGCCCCGAGGAAGCCGCGTTTCGCAGCGGCTTTCTGACGATTCAAGAAGTCGAATCGCTCACCGCCAGCATGCCGAATTGCGAATATCGCGAGTATCTCACCCGCACGCTCCGCGAAGCGAAACGATCGCACGCAGGAAATTAATTTTATCGCAATGATTCTTCTTCTCGGCAGCAGCGGTTACATCGGTCAGGCATTTCAACAGGCCTTGCAAGCTCGGCACGTGACCTTTGCCTCCGTGTCTCGCAAAGAACTCGACTACACGCTTTTCCCGAAGTTGCTCCAACATCTGCGGGAAACAAAAGCGACGTTCGTCATCAATGCGGCCGGATTCACCGGCAAACCCAATGTCGATGCGTGCGAAACGGCCCGCGCGGACACGCTGCTTGGCAACACGATTCTGCCTGTCACCGTGGCCAACGCGTGTCTCGCGGCGGGAATTCCGTGGGGCCACGTTTCGTCCGGTTGCATTTTTGAAGGGGCAAAAATTTGCGAAAATGGGGCGACGCGAGTGGAGAAAAATTTAATGCGTCCTGAACTCAAATTGCTTCGCGAAAAAAATCCCGGGGCGATTCGTGGATTTACCGAGGAGGATGCGGCCAATTTTTCTTTTCGCCAACCGCCGTGCAGTTTTTACAGCGGGAGCAAAGCGCTCGCGGAAGAGGCACTCGCTTCTGCTGGTGAAGGATTCATCTGGCGACTGCGAATTCCATTCGACGAATGGGATGGTTCCAGAAATTATCTCAGCAAACTTCAGCGTTATCCCAAAGTTTACGACAACCTGAATTCTCTTTCGCAGCGCCGCGATTTTGTGGAGGCGTGTCTGGACTTATGGGAGCGCCGCGCGCCGTTTGGGACCTACAACGTGACCAATCCCGGCCACGTTTCCAGTCGCGAAGTCGTGCAACTAATCGAGAAATTCTTAAACCCAAACCGCCCGTTTGAATTTTGGGCGAGCGACGAAGAGTTTTATCGGAGCGGCGCGCACACGCCTCGTTCCAATTGCATTTTAGATGTTTCAAAGCTTCTCTCGGCCGGCGTGAAAATGCGACCCGTGCAAGAAGCGCTCGAAGATTCTTTGCGAAACTGGAAAATATTTTCCTAAAATATGCGACTACTCGTTACAGGCGGCGCAGGGTTTATCGGATCAAATCTGATCGCGCACGTGATTGATCGCGGCGAAGTCGAACGACTCGTCAACCTCGATTGCCTGACCTACGCCGGGCATCTCGAAAATTTGAAATCGGTTTCAGACCATCCAAAATATCATTTCGAAAGAGTTGATTTACGCAACAAGGCCGCCGTTGTTTCCATCCTGCAAAAACATTCCATCACGCACATTCTTCACCTGGCGGCCGAGTCGCATGTGGACCGCTCGATTTCCGCGCCGGACGATTTTATTCAAACCAACATTGTCGGCACGTTCAACTTGTTAGAAGCCGCGCGGGGGTTTTGGCTGACTCCGAGTTCCGAGTTCCGGGTTCCGGGTTCGCAATTTCGTTTTCATCACGTTTCCACGGATGAGGTTTACGGCAGCCTCGGGTCGTCCGGGTTTTTTACCGAAGAAACGGCTTACGCGCCAAATTCTCCCTATTCCGCCAGCAAAGCCGCCAGCGATTTTTTGGTGCGCGCGTATCATCACACTTACGGTTTGCCCGTGGTGACGACGAATTGTTCGAACAATTACGGCCCATTCCAATTTCCGGAAAAATTCATTCCGGTCATCCTTCAAAATGCGATTGCCCGTCGATCCATTCCGGTTTACGGCGATGGTTTGAACGTGCGCGACTGGCTCTATGTGCGCGATCACGCCGAAGCGCTTTGGCAGGTTCTGACGCGCGGTCGCGACGGTGAGACTTACAATATTGGCGGGCAAAACGAATGGGAAAACATCCGTGTCGCCGAATTAATCTGCGACGTATTCGATGAACTCGCGCCCGGCGCGGGCGGCAATTCACGCAAGCTGATTAAATTCGTGAAAGATCGTCCCGGCCACGACCAGCGCTACGCGATAGACGCTGCGAAAATAAAAAATGAACTCGGCTGGACGCCGTCGCACAATTTCGAAAATGGAATTCGTGAAACCGTGCGGTGGTATTTGGAAAATCAGGAATGGGTTGAGACAGTGACCTCGTAGCCGCGCACTCACGAGACGCGGCCACAAAATCAGTCCCGGAAATTTTTAAAACTCAACGACACCGTGAATTCCTTTGCCTGCACGGCGCCGATCACCGATTGTAAATCGTCCCGGCTCTTCCCCGTCACCCGCACTTGTTGGTCTTGAATCTGCGTCGTCACTTTCAATTTTGTTTCGCGGATGAAAGTCGTGACCTCTTTCGCGACGGGAGTTTCGAGTCCCTGCTTGATTTTGATGACCTGGCGGGTGTGGCCGAGGGGCGAAATTTCCGGCTCGCCCTTGTCGATGTTCTTCATGCTGATCTGGCGTTTCGATAGTTTGCCGATCACGATTTCATGCAGCGCGCGCATCTTGAATTCATCATCCGCCGCGAGCTTGATCTCGTTCTTATCGAGAACGATTTCCGCTTTGCTCCCCTTGAAATCAAAGCGCGTGGCCAATTCCTTCTTGGCTTGGTTGACCGCGTTCTCGATTTCCATGGAGCTGACTTCCGAAACAATGTCAAATGAAGGCATGGGAGGAAATTAAATTGGAAATCCGCCGAGCAAAAGGCAAAAGTGAGCTTTTGAAAATCCAACAATTTCGAGATGAGCTTGCGTGGCTCTTTTTCAGGCGCGGTCGATTCGGCATATTTTCTGGAAAGTGATCGCCATCGGCAATCAAACACAGTCTATTTTTTGGCCACCAACAAAAACTGCTTTCCGAAAAATCGCCACGCCGGGGCGCAGCGTAAATAAACCCGTAAAAAGCTTAGTGGGTATTTTGAATTGTTCGCCATCGTGTAAGGTAGAAAACGATCTACGCATTGCTCAACTTCATATTCACGATTAAGGAGTGCTTCTTGCAAAGAGGCTTCGGTAAGCGGCAAGTAGTGATCCCAAAAATCCCAATATTTTCCAGGGACAAATTTGATATTTGGTCCCATCGCGATCAAACGTCCGCCGGGTTTAAGACATCGATGAGCTTCGTCAAGCGTGCGTCCGAGCGCAGCTTTATCCGGCAAATGTTCAAAAAAATTGCTGGTGAAAATTACGTCGAGCCGATTTCCGGGTAAAGACCAGGGTGCCGAGCAATCCTGTAGAATAGGTTTTACGTCAGAAGAAATCCGCCGGGGTAAATCCGGATTTAGATCCATCGCAAACTTTTCTCCACATTGAATTTGATTGATGAATTCGCCATAGCCGCAGCCCAAATCAAGGACTGAATCCGTTGGCTGCACCCATTTTTGGAAAAAATCGTCAATTAAAATCCGCCACACCGCGCTTCGATAATCCAGATTCTTTTTGAAGCGGGCTTCATAGATGCGCTGAAGATCAGTTGGGGCATTCGCACTCATGGGCGTTTTCGATAATCGCCCTGGCTAAAATATTTTTCCAGCCAGACATACAGGCAAATAAATAAATAGCGGCTGCCCATTTCCTTGATTTTTAGTTTGGCTTGACCACTACGGCGATTGCGCCACGTGATGGGTATGACCGTCCAACTGTAACCGCGGACTATCGCTTTAAGAGGTAGTTCAACCGTTAAATTGAAGTGTGGCGAAATCAACGGACGGCAACCATCAATGACCGTGCGGCGATAGGCCTTAAAAGCGTTCGTTGTGTCGTTGATCTTAATGCCAAAGATGATGCGGATAAAAAAATTCGCGAACCGATTTACCGCTAGTTTTATCCTCGGATAATCAATGACTCCGCCCCCTTTGATAAAACGGCTGCCGAAAACGCAATCGTATCCGTCCTGAAGCAACCGCCAATAACGCACCGTGTCACGGGAATCGTCCGATTCATCCGCCATCATGATGGCGACGGCATCCCCTTTCATTCGATCCAGTCCATAAATAACGGCGCGGCCAAATCCATGTTCACCGACATTTTGCAGAGGTTGCAATTCGGGTATTTCGCGTTTCAACTCAGTCAACACCTGCCATGTTTTATCCGTGCTTCCATCATCCACCACCACAATCTCATGAGGCACGCCTTGCAATTTCAATTCCAGGTTCAAGTGTCGAATCATGGGGCCTAGAGATTCTTCTTCGTCCCGCGCCGGCACAACGATGGACAATAACCGCAGATCATTTTTTACAGAAGAAGGTGGCGTGCTCATGCAGTATAGGCCAGCCAACCGGGATTTTGTTCAGCGTGCCGCGCGATCTCGTCGAGAATTGCCGGGAGCGGTGTGGAGGGTTTCCAACCGAAACGTTTCTCAGCCAGTGAAGAATCCAGAATCATCCATGGCAAATCAAACGGGCGATTGATGGTCTCTTTTTGCACGGGGTGAGCGCCATAACGGGCTTCGCACCAGTTGTGCAGTTCCCGCAAAGACATGCTGTTTGCCCTGCCGCCGGCGAAATTAGTAATCACGCCGCTTGTGGCAATTGGAGATTCGATTTGCCGCGTCAATACTTCGCCCAGATCGCGCGGATGCAAACAATCGCGAACCTGAAATCCTTCTCCACCGAAGCCAATAAATTTAAGCGGGCGTTTCACGGCGCACGAGTGAATCCAGTAAGAAAAAATGCCCTGGTCGGCCCGCCCAAATTGTCCCGCGCCCGCCAAAACGCCGAGGCGATTGATCCAAACTGGAAAATCAAAAGTGAGTCCATATTCTAGCGCCAGCGCTTCGGAACAAACTTTCGTTGCGCCATAGAGTGACACAGGCGGAGCGGTGGAAAATTTTTCCGAAACGCCTGTTTCGCTCACGCCATCCGGCCATGGTTGCTCACGCGCCGGCCGAAAAGCATTTTCGCTAATTTCCATTTTCAGTCCCGCCAGCGGCGGAATTGAATAAACGCGACTCGTGCTCAACAAAATGAATCCCGCTCCATGCAACCGGCAATATTCGAGAATATTGATGGTGCCCACCAGATTATGTTGCATGAGTTGACAGCTATTCGTGCCGCTGCCACTCGTTCCGGCCAAAACACTTGGCTGCGCTGCGGCGTCGATGACCCAATCCGCTGCAGGCAAAGCGGCCAAATCCTCGTTCAGGCGCACATCGGCATGCCAGACGCGGACGCCGGCTTCGGTTAGTTTGCGGCGATTCAACTCACTGCCCGCACGAATAAAGTTATCCACGCCAAAAATTTCGAGGCCCGATCTTATTTCGCGCAATCGCAGCGCCAAACTGCTGCCCGCAAATCCGCAGATGCCTGTGATTAAAATCTTCACATTAAATCAGCCAACACACGCCGTATGAATTTCATTCAAAATCTCTCGCAAACCATATCGATATTTCCAATCGGGATAATGCGATTGAAAGCGGCGCACGTCACTGACATACCAGATGTGATCACCAATGCGATTGTCTTCTTCGTATGTCCACGGCAATGTGCGCCCGCTCAATTCCTCACAGAGCCGAATCGCTTCCCGCATTGAACAATTTGAATGGCGGCTGCCCCCGATGTTATAAACCTCGGCGCTGCGAGGCGCGCGAAAAATTTCCCAAAATGCGGCTACAAGATCATGGCTATGAATATTGTCGCGAACTTGTTTTCCCTTATAGCCGAATACCCGATATGGGGTGCCTTCCACCGTACATTTCATCAGATACGCCAAAAAGCCGTGCAGCTCCGTTCCGGCGTGCGCCGGGCCAGTCAGGCAACCGCCGCGAAAACAGGTTGTTTTCATTCCAAAATAACGCCCGTATTCCTGCACCAGAACATCCGCCGCCAATTTACTAGCGCCGAACAATGAGTGTTTTGTCTGATCGATCGACATCGTTTCATCAATCCCGATGAAAAACGGATGGCTCTTTTCGATTTCCCAACGTGTTTCCAATTCGACCAGCGGCAAGCGATTGGGAGTGTCGCCATAGACTTTGTTCGTGCTGGTGAAAATAAAAACCGCGTCAGGGCAATATTGGCGTGTGCATTCGAGCAAATTCAACGTCCCATTCGCATTCACGCTGAAGTCGGCGACCGGATCGCGTGCCGCCCAATCATGAGAAGGCTGCGCCGCCGTGTGGACAACGATTTCGATCGCTTTGCCATTTCGTTTGAACACTTCGCGCAGTGCGTCCGCATCACGGATGTCGATGGCGTGATGTTGGTAACGTGTGAGCGAAGATTCCAATTGCCGGCGGGTGTGAACAGTGGAAGCTTTCTCGCCAAAAAACCACGCTCGCAGATCGTTGTCGATGCCGACAACGTCGAAGCCTTGAATATGAAACCACTTGGCGGTCTCGGAGCCGATGAGTCCGGCGGAGCCGGTGATAAGAGCGACAGACATGAATTTGTGGAGTGAGCTTATTGCTTAAAGGAACGCCAACTCAAGTCTGGAACATAACAGGCAAGTTGTTCGCCGCAGATGATTTTAAGTTGACAGACCAATTTGCAACACGACGATGTTTCGCGCAATGCAAACTGTATCAACCCATTCAACAGAAGATGCCCCCATTGACCTATGGAGATTGGGAGCCATCGTGGGTCTCATTGGCGTGGCCGCTTGGTTTGTTTTTCTTCTTTTCAGCCCCCCACGAATTCCAAGCGGAGACCTGATTTGTTTTAAAGATCCAGGAATTAATTTGGCGCATGGCCTCGGACTCGTGGAACGTATTAGTCCGACAAATCCAACGATCACGCCGCAATTTCATTCAAATTATCCCCCGCTCTTCCCTGTTCTTTATGGATTGTATGTCTCTGTGTTTGGGGCCGGTCCAAAATCAGATGAGATGTTCGACTTTTTTTGGACGGCATCGGCAAGTCTTATTTTTTGGTTTTTTGTAACTCCCCGATTCGGCGACAAGCGCACGCTAGCCTCATCAATGGCCTTAATGGCCCTACTTCTCTTGATCCTGCCCATTGGACCTTTTTGGACGCAAAGAGAAAGGCCGGACACCCTTGGATTTGCAGTCATGCTGGCAAGTTTATCGATGCTCAGGCGAAAGTTGACGACCGCTAACATTTTTCTAACCTCGCTCATTGCGGGCATCAATTTTCTCATCTCTCCTTACGCTTTTGTGACCACTTGCATTGTTTTGGCGTGGCTCTTACTCGCCGGGGAAAATGGCTTTTCCTTGAGAGACTTCCGTGGGGCGCGGTTTTTGAAGATGGTGACTGCTGCGGTGCTGGGATTGGCAATACCGGTGGTCATCTTTTTTCTTATCTTTTGGATGAACGACCCAAATGCGATCACGCGATTTGCTGCAAACGTTTCCGGGAAATCCACCCAGGGCCAAGCTGGAGTAGGTTATTTTTCCAGTCTGTTGTCCGGCGATTTCAACCATTTTTTCAGCGCTTTTACTCGTTACGACAGCATTCGCTACAAATGGATACTCGCTTATTTAGTGGTCGCTATTTTTGTCACAACCACGTCTCTTTTTTTTATCCGAACGCATCGCTCATTTGGGCGTGTTCTTTGGCAGGCTTTGGCGCTTCTTTCCGTCGGAACATTTCCGCTGCTTTTTTTTCCCTATCAGCCGGTCTATATGTCGTGGACGGCTACGATAATGCTGGTTTTGTGGACAAGATTTCTGAGAACGAACCAAGCTCAGAATAAAGAACACAATGGATGGATCTTGGCAGGAACTTTTGGCATGATGGTGTTGGTCGCATTTCCCTACATGGTTCGGGAGTTCTTTATCGCCTATAAATCGCAGCCTGCTTACAATGAAATCAGGCAAATCATTAAAAACATCCCGACCACGAAGAACCAAGTCCCTCTGGTGGTAGCGACATATCCATCAACTTACTTTTTCTTCAAGCAAGCGGGATTCGTGGTCGTCGATATCGCCTATCTCGCCCGTCCTGCGGAAATTGCAAAGGTGGACTTGTTTATCTTACATCCGGTAGAAACTGGAACTCCACCTTCCTTCCCAAAAGGGTGGAATGCCACCCAATTTGAACCGGTTTTTGTTCCCACTATTGATTCGAAAACGAACTTATTTGGCAAGACGATCTATCATCGCAAATCGACGTGGGAAGTTGAGATTTACCGCCAACGCAAATAATTTGTGAATTCGTTCCGTTTTGGAATTGGGTTTCGCAATTTTCTCGATCGTGCTATTCCTCCGGATGAAGACGGCAGCAGGTTCCCATTTTCATGGAGCGCCTTTCCGACGGCACTTTCCTAGAAGGTGCCAGACACCAAGGCCAAAAGATGGCATGGCCGGAAATTAAATTGGAAATCAGTCGCGCAAAAAGCAAAAATGGTTCAAGTGACTAAGTTGCCGCAAATGAATCTGTGAAATTTTTAAAAATCCGATCAACGCACGTAATGAAGTTGGCCATGATTTTTTGTGCTCTGCATGTCTTTGCGCAAGGGGTATTCGCCCAGTTCCAGACCGCCTCCAACAATGGCGAGGCAGGTCGGTTGACGGTTTCCAACAAAGTTTTCTTCCTCAGTGGCGCGGCGAAAAAGGACGAAAAGTTTTTCGCTTTTCAACCCTTCGTTGGCAATGGACAAATCAGCGCCCGAATTGAGCGGAACTCAAAATCCCCTTTGAAGGCTGGTTTAGTTTTGAGTCAGAGCACGAATTTAAATGGGTTGGGTGCTTCCCGGCGCGCGGGAATGTTTTTGATGGGAAGCAATATTGTTTTTGAACGCCTGACCGACAATAAGGGAGTTCCTGCGAACACGATCAAAACCAATGTTCTCGGCGAGTGGTTGCGAGTGGTTCGTGAAGGGAATGCTTTTAGCGGCTACTATTCTCTCGATGGCACGAATTGGATTCAGATTAGTGCGGACACGTTAGAAGTGCCTGATCAAATTTTTGCAGGGCTTGTTGTGGCTGGAGGCGACGCGGCTTTCAGCGACGTCCAAATCGTGACCGCGCAAATGGCTGGGCCACTGGGAAAAACCGGAATGATTTTACCGAAAACTTTTTCACTCAGAGCGAAGGTCACGAGTTTTGGAAAGCTCCCGAAAACCGTCGAGTTCTTTACGGAGACAGACAAAATCGGTGAGGCGAATGAACCGCCCCACACTTTAAATTGGACGAATGCATTGGCTGGCCCCCATTCACTAACCGCCAAAATTACGGACGAAACCGGTGCGGAGTTTTTTACTGAACCAGAAATCTGTGAAATAGTCCTGCCGAAGGCGAAGGTCACCTTTATTGGCTTGGATGAGGCCACGAAGGGGAGTTGGAAAGGGAAATATGGTGGAGAAGGATATGCCATAGCCAATGACAGCACCAATTTGCCGCCCGGCGTGCAACTCACGCCGATTCGTTGCAAAAGTATTACCTGGGAAATTCCTGCTACGGATGAACGATCATTGCTCCGGGCTAATTCGCCGAAGCGGATTGCGTCCGCCTGGTATAGCGGAAACGAGTCCCATCTCGATTTATCTCTGGCTGACGGATATCAACATCGAATCGCGCTCTACTTTTTAGACTGGGACCAACATGAGAGAGTGACCGAAATTCAAGTCTTGGATGAGGCGGGTCATGTTTTGGATATGCAAAAAATTTCGAACTATTCGAACGGAAAATATTTAATTTGGTCTGCTGTTGGACATGTCACGTTCAGAATCAAAGTAATTAGTGGGGGGAACGCGGTGGTTAGCGCCCTATTTTCCGATCCCAAGCCGTAGCCTTTAAAAATTGATTCCAATGTTGAACACTGTTCCAAGCCCCGCCGAAACGCCGGTTCGAAACCGGATTTCAACCTGGCTGAACGAGCGACGAAGTTCGACCAGACTGGGTTTTGTTTTGCAGATTTTCTGTCGGGTTCTCCTTTCGCTTTGCTCGTTGATTTGGACGCCTCTTCTCCTGGGCAGTATGGGACTAAAGTTAACTGGTCTGTTTTCGAATTTTCAATCCGTGGTATCGTTGGGCGGACTGGGCGATTTAGGAATAGGAGGTGTGGTTAATATCCAAACCAGCCGTCTTTTAGGTGGGGGCGATGAATCGCAGCTTCGCTCGTTTCTAGCTTCCGTCCGGGCGCTTTTTTTTGTCCTGGGGTTATTGGTGATGTTCGCCTTCCTGATCCTTTCCCCATGGCTTCCCGAATTATTGAGCTTTGCACCCGTGCCTGGTTCCGGATCGTTTAAACTTCTATTCGCTTTAGGAGCTGTCTCTGCGGGGCTTCTTATTTTTAACAGTTACATTGCAAACCTTAATTACGGGTGTGGCAACTTGACGTTGTCCCTGGTGCCAACGTTCCTTCTGATCCAGTTTAGCTTTCTTGGCCATTGGCTCTTGGCTCGCGAAGGTTTTCCGCTTTGGGCGCAGTATCTTCCTTACCTGCTTGCCAGTTTTTCGGGGTTGCTTCTGGGTTGGGTTTACATCCGTTTTTCCCATCCGACCCTGGCTCATTTTTTTCCGCTGGTATTCGATTGGAAAAACATCCGCTCGCTGTTTGGAAAAACCTTCTGGCTCTATTTCTACTTTGTCGCGGCGCAGATTTACACGACGACGGACAGGCTCCTGATCACCGCTGGATTTGGTGCAGAACGTGTTCCTCCTTACCTCAATAACTACAAGCTCTGCGAATTGGCGCTTTTCGTGGTCGTGAGTGCGAGTTTGGTCAGCATGCCCAAGATCACCCAATGGATGGCTTCACCCGATGCTGCGGTGCGCGAACGATCGGTTCGCGAAATAGAACGTCTGAATAAATTTCAAACCTTTCTGGGCTGTACCGGAGCTTTAGTCTATTTGGCGGTGAACGATATTTTCATGCGTATTTGGTTGGGGCCGGCCCTTCAAGTTCCGATTCTTTGGCAGGTGGCCTTTGCGGCACAATTAAGTGTGAGCGCGGCTGGATATGTCGGGCTTGATCTGGCGGCCCGGTGCAGCGACAAGGGGATTCGCATCGGCGGTATCGCTATTATTTTGTCCGCACTACTTAATCTTGGATTGTCTTACGCTGCCATGAAACTTGGCTCGATTCTCGGCATTGCGGTGGCCACGGTTTTTGCGCAATCCTGCCTTGTTCTAGGTCTGGGCCGTTTCACCTTCGGCGAACTCAAAATGTCCTGGTGGAAGTTTTCATTTAAACCTTGGCTACTCGCGGTGGCGGCCGTTGCGTTTGGTTTCGGCGTGAAGTCTTTCATCCCGTTCGATTCGCTCCGCAATGTCACCCTCGTCCTGATCATCTATTCCGCTGCATTTTTGGTCATTGCTCGCGTCCTGAACATATCGGCCACCGACGTTCGCCATGAGTTCATCCTCGTGTGGGGCTTGATCAAGGGGAAAAAATAACCGCAATTAAATCGCGCGAAACCAGGCCGATCAGCGCTAAAAGTGGGTGAAGGAACGGAGCGCGGACATTCCTGTCCGCCGGGGCTTGGCTAAAATATCAAGCGCTCTGGGCGGAAGGACGCGCGGGCGGACAGGA
>JAYVSV010000055.1:0-19545 GCA_043775015.1 Verrucomicrobiota bacterium | reverse complement strand
ATTTCGTGGCGAGCAAAACACTCCGCTGAAATTTCCAATGCCTCCTCCAATAGCCACGCAGCACACCATTGGCCGAACACTACTGGCGGCCCGCGTGCTGGCTTGGGCGGCTCGCCCAAGCTTCGTTCCACACTTCCGTCCGGGATCACGGGTGGCAAAAAGTTTGTGAGATGAAATTTTCGGTGGGCCACCGAAAATCGCACGCCAGCGGCGTGCGCTCCCCGGATTTCTTCGTCCCACATGTTCCCAACTTCGGAATTCGGGTTAATACGCCTTGTCTGACTTCCCCGCCCGGGAATAACCTTCTTTTCATGAACCTTGACCAATTTTGCCTTTTTCTCAGCGCGCCCCTTTTACGACCGCACGTACCGGGTTTGGGTTTCATGCTGGTTGCGATTGGATTCTTGGTCGGGCTTCCCGGCGCGGTGCTACCGAGCGCGGATGCGGCAGAACTTCGCGCCGGTTTTGGCGTCGCCGACATCTCTCCCGACACAACGAAGCATCAGGTTCAACTCGGAGGTTACGGCGAGCGGAATGGCAAGCCCGCCCTCGGCATCCACGACCGAACGATGGCCAAGGCGATTGTCTTCACTCAAGGGGACAAAAAATTTGCGCTACTCACACTTGATCTCCTGGGGGCAACCCGGTCGCTGCGCGAAGAAATCCTGAAGCGAATGGAGGGCAGTGGGATCGTTTCGGAGAATCTATTGCTTGCCGCAAGCCATTCCCACGGTTCGTTGGAAATGAACACGATGCACCGGGGGAACACGTTCAACAACCAGCACCTCGGGGTTTTCAGCGAAGCGATGCTTCAGTTTACCGCCGACCATGCCGCTTCAGCGCTCAAACAAGCTTGTGAGAAGTCCGTGCCGGTCAAGGCTGGCACCGGGGCGATGTTGATCCCGGGACTCAACCGCAACCGCCGGAGCGGCACGCTCACGGATAATGAGATGACCATCCTCCGGCTCGACGGCGTGGATGGCAAACCTCTCGCGGTCTTTGTGAATTATGCCGCCCACCCAACGTTCATGAGCGAAAAGGATTTCTATCTCTCGGCTGATTGGCCCGGATACTTGCAGCGCGAACTGGAGGCCTTTTTGCCAGGAACTCTTGCCCTTTACTCCAACGGCGCAGAGGGAGATGTCGCCCCCAGGGGAGGCGAGGGCCCGAGTTCGTACGCCAAAGCTGAGGATTACGGACGCAAGATCGCCATCAAAGCCCTCGAACTAATCCCAAAGATCAAAACTACCCCCGACGCGCGGCTCGATTTTTCGATGACCATCGCCCAACTACCTCCGCGCACGATCCCGCCGGGGCTGGCCGATGCTGCCGGTCCCGAATACGGTCTGACGCCGGAGAATCTCAAGGGCCTGCTCGAAACGATGAACCCCACCGATACATTTGTCCCGTCCTTGCGGGTGGGAGATTTCGTCGCCGTGGGCATCCCCGGAGAAATGATTTCGCAGCTCGGACTCCAGATCAAGGACACGCTGCGAAAGGCCGGCGCGCCTCATCCGGTGATCATCGGGCTGGCCAATGAATGGATCAGCTACATCCTCAGTCCCGAGGAATATCACAAGGGCGGATACGAGCCTGGGGTTTCGTTCTACGGCGAAACGCTCGGCCCCTTCATGGTGGAACAGGGAATCGCGTCTGGAAAAAAGATGCTCAGGCATTGATGCGCCTGATGGCAACAGCACGTTATCTGAAATTTTTTCCGGCAACCGCTCAATGGGAAATCATTTGCGACCGGTCGCGTTCGGGTTTGGAATGACGCCATTCCGCCAGCAAGGCTCGCAGCGCGGAAATAAACGCCAGCGGCTGATCCAGGAACAAATGGTGATTGGCTTCGGGAATGGCGACAAACGGCACGCTGTGATCCAGCACCTTGAACATGTAATCAACAATATCCTGGGAAAACAACTGGCTGTTCTCTCCATAAATGACGCCCACCCGGCACGCCAGATTGGAAAGGTCTTCTGAAGTCTGGCCCATGCGGAAGCTCTTGAACAGTGCGTCGTCGAACTTCCAACTCCATCCGCCTTCCACCTCGACCAGCGAATGCCGGGCCAGATAATCCAGGATGAACTTGTTCTCACACGGTTGCGCCGGGACCAGCCGGAAACGGGCCATCGCCACCTCACGACTCGGATAAATTTTCTTCGGCTGAATCGGGGAATATTTTGGATCACGTTCCCATTCGTAGTCAGGTGGACGCACCGGCGCATCCACCAACACCACTCCCCTCACCTTGTCGCCATGAATCAGGCCGGTTTTCAATGTCACAAACCCGCCGAAACTATGGCCCACTATGACCGTATCCTGCTTAAAACCGGCGTCCTCGCAGACACTGATGATCTCCTGGGCAAATAGTTCCGAGGAATAACTCTGGCGATGACCGCTGTCGCCCATGCCGCTGAGGTCCAGTGCCGCCACACAGTTGTAATCCGTAAAATAAGGAGCAATAAAATCCCACCAATGCGCGTGCGCCCCGCTGCCATGGGCCAGCAACAAGCCCGGCTTGGCGACGTCACCCCAGCGCAAATAATGAATGGGACATCCTTCCACCGTGACGGAACGGCTTTCGCTCGGCGTTGCCACTGCGCGCTTGAACCATTCCGGAGCCTGGATATTTTCCTCGATCATTTCGTGACGCGCCATTTATTTGGCACAAGTGATTGATGGAACAAATTATCCCGAAACGCAATCCTGATTACAGATCACTCCGAGAGCGGGGTGTGATTAACCTGAAGTCCGAAGTTGAAACGGGAGCGCGCGCGTCCCGCGTGCGAGTTCGGACGTCGCGTCCGAACTTTTGTCAAACTAACTTTCCGGTGTTTCCGAGAAAAATAATGTGGAAAGAAGTTTTCGGCGCGACGCCGAAAACCACACGCCAGAGGCGTGCGCTCCCCATCTTCGTTCTCATATGACGTTTCAACTTTGGAGTTCGGGTTAAAAGTGGGTGAGGAGGCGGAATTGCCGTTGCTCGCGGAGCGCCGGTCTGTGACCGGCTTTGCGGGTTCGCGTTCCAAGCGGTGTCGCTCTTTGCCTGGGCTTCGTTCGTCGCGGGTTTTAGTTCGTCCCGCATACGCGGGACCAGCTAAAAGCTGGCGCTCCTTCGAAGGGTCGCGCGCCTCACCCACTTTTGAATTGTCCAGAAACTTGGCTCTCGATGAAACGTAACTTGCTTCGGTACAGAAAAACGGCTGGTCGTTTTACGACCAGCCGTTGTGCGAAAGAAGGTTAACTCACAGATACGTGATCACCACGTTGCTGCCGACCACCGAGATACTCGTGATCGTAACAACACTGGCCGACTGTATCCGATAGAACCGTGTCGAACCGGAGGTCGCCACCGTGATCGTCTTCGTGGGAATGTCGATTACAGCTCCCGGAAGGCTTGTGTAGGTTCCGTTGACCGTTGCCGAGGACAGCAACAGGGTCGGAATGCCCGCCAGATAAGCCTTCACGACACCCGCCGGATTGGCTGGATCATTAACCACATTGTAAGTGCTGGTAGCGAAGTTGTAGGCACTGAGCGCAAAATTAGCGCTACCGCCTTGTTCATACCAGAGGTTACGAACCGGATACAGACCGTCGGCTTCCACCACGAAGTCAAACGAGCCGTAAAATGTATTGCCATCTGATACGCCCAATACCGTTGCGCCAGTATCGGTCGTGTTCGTGCCAGAACGCAACTGAAACCCATCATCGCTGAGGGCTTGGAAACGATTGCCACCCTTCTTCAGGCTCAGGTAGGCCAAATCCTCCGTGGCGATGTAATTGTAAGGTCCTGCTGGATACCCGGAGATTCCGCCGTCCAATCCCGGGACGTAACTTGGCACACCGGTATTATCATTCCAGTTCAAAACATCCACGTTAGTCGCCCAATTTTTGGCTGAAACGATTACAGGTGGAATAGCCAGTTGATCCTCAGCACGAGACAAGGTGTCGCCACTGGCGAGGTCATCCTGTGCCGTGCGATGGGCAAATCCCCGGGTGGGCAGGGAGCCAACCGGCAATCGGTTGGTGGCACTGAGGAAAGGATAGCTGTAGGTCCAACTGTAGGTCAGATTGGTGCCAGCGCTATCCTGATAGGTCACGGTGTTGGTTATAATCCGCGAGGCTGGCACGTTGGCCAAAGTCCACTCAATCTCGGCTCCTCCGGTAACTGTGGTAACCACGGCGCTTGGAATCGAGACACCATTGATCTGCAAGGCTACTGTGCCGACATTCACGGTCGTATCCCGATTAGCAATCGCGGCAAAGGTTCTCTCCGTTGATGCATTTCCTTGCCGGAGTGTGGCACCCGGTAACGGCGAAGTCTGGGTCAAGATCGGCCTTAAAGTGCCCGGATCTGCCGTGGGAACCAACACCAGATAATTATGGAATACTTCCGAATCCTGGCCATCCACATTGATTTCCGTGACTCTCAACGTATTCTGTCCGGCTGCAAGGCGAACAACTGCCGGAGTTCCTACCGCGTCCGTGAGTTGCACATTGCGGTGTTGATCATAGCCAGTATCACCGGCACTATCACCCAATTGGAGGAAGGCCCCCAATCCGGCTGTCGTTTGGTTGTTCGTATGAGGATCGCTCGTTACTTTTGACAGACTGACCAATGATGTTGGGATTGCGAACGAGGACTGCCGGGAATAGACCTTGTAAGTTCCTGCAGCAAAGGTGCGCGTATAGTTACGCCAATCATTGTTTCTGTTGTCATAGACCAGCAATTCGCTTTGACCCGCAGCGACATATTGAGAGCGAGATGGATCGCCTGTAGGATAGGTGCGCGGGAAATCGAGATCGCGATAATGCTCTGGATTATCCCCGTTTCCACCGGTCCGACTGTCATGGTAGTCGATTTCCGGAGAGCCTTGCAGGCCACTGTAAGCCCGCAACCCAATATCGAAAAATAATCCACCGTCCACGCCAACGTTACCACTATAGTTGAAGTCCTCCGATTCCACCTGGATGTTATTCGTGAGGAAAGTGTCGAATTCGTAATGAGCCGTTGAGGCTAAGTTAAGGTTATCTGAAGCCACGATGCTGCCCGAATAGAAAGTATCCGGAACAAGATTTGTGAATGTGAACGAGCGGCTGATGCTCGACGCGTTCGTCGGCAAGACGGTAACCCCTGGTGAACCATTGGTGTAGGTGATCCCATTGAGGATCAATTTGACATTGTTACGCGGCACACTGACGTCGTCAGCCACATTGAAGGAAACTCCACCCGCAGCAGTATAGAAGTTCTTGCCGTCGGCTGGCGATTGCCCGGAGATAAGCGGAGGCGTGTTGCCCGTATTCGACTTATTCACCTCGGCGTTGTCCATCGTGATAGTCGATTGACCTCCACCGGCGTGGAAATTGCCGACTGCGAAATAGCCGTCGAAATTCTGGTAAGAACTTGAGGTGTCAAGTCTCGTGAATTGGTAAAGCACGCGAAGCGGGTCGTTCACATCCACACTCAAGTCCTCAACCCGGCTCTCGATGCGGACTGCGGTGCCTTCACCCGTCAGAGTTTGAATCATTCGGACATTCGACTGGAGCACGCCGAGATTGCGACCCCCATCCCACCAAACACCATAAGCCTTGCCCACGTAAAATTGGGCTGATGAGAAAGCAATATGGTATGACTGTAGGCCGGCAAAATCCGCATCGCCATGCGGAGAGTAGTCCAAAATGGTAAAGTTACCGGCATCTCCTGCCACGTTCGCCACGTCGATGCGCAGTTCCAAGCGCACGCCATCCGTGATTTTGAAGGTTCTGTCGGCTTTAAATGTTCCACTCACCTGATTCGCTAGCGTACCTCCAATCATTTGGAGTTGGCCGCTACCATTGTTGGAGTTAGTGGCGACGCCGCTGACGTGATCCGACCAACCAGCAGGATAAACTCCTGAAAAGTCATCCAGCACTTCTCGTGTGGTATCGAACACTTGAAGGTCATCATAGCTGACCGAGGTGGGGGTTGCTGTCGCATCGTTGCCCGCTCCAAGGAAAACTTGTCCAGCAGTGCCAATTAAAGTGTTGGCCGAGTTGGTCGCGGTATATTCAAACAAGACGTTCATAAAACCGTCCGCTTTTTTGTAAACCGTGGATTTCACGAGCATGCTGGCACCTGAGGGTGTCATGCGAATCTGTAAATAGATGTTGGAAGACTGTATGCTGGTGACCAGGTTGGTGACATAAAGCGGGGCTGCGTTTGCCCAAACTTGGATGCGGTTTGGACCCACAGCCAAAAAGTAACCACCTCCCGCAGTTGTCGGAATTCCGGCGGTGGGCACCCAGCCCAACAGCGCCATGCCGTTGGTCGTCACACCGTTCGTGAACACACTGTTCACCAGCACCCTGAATTCAAGGGTGTGGGTCGCCGCATTTGTGAAAGTTTCAACGGTTTTTTTGCTAAACGCGGAAGCGTTGGGAGCGACTGGAAGCGCGAATGTCGCTTGCCCGGCCGATTGAGTCAGAGTACCTCCCGGGTAAGGAGCGCTCCAACCAGATAAGCTAGCACCGTTAAAATCGTCCACGACTCGGGCGTGGAGCGAAAAGCTGACCAGCAGCAAGGCAAGGAACAAGTATCGAAATAGCCGTACTAGGGAGGGACGCATGGTGATTTTCATAGTTATTGAATTTGTTTTTGGGTCATTGCATTGGATTGATTCAATATTGTTAGCTCCATCAAAGAAGTCAAACAATTATTTATTTATTTTGCTACGCTAACAGTAATTTCTGGAAATAGGGTTGCCATTTACGATCTGCCTGAATTCCTCGTCTCAGAGCCTGTGGCTGAAAAATCGGTTAAGAAACTGCCCTGTAGCGGTTAGGCGTCTCGCCCGCTCCCGAACGTGCGGGACCGTGGCGTCTCGCCCGGCGGAAGAAACGCCAGAGCAAGCTATAGAGACTGGAATTTTTGCGTCCCAACCAATATGGACATTCTTTCCGGGCGGTCCCGCACATGCGGGACCGCCCTCCACGTCGGACGAGGCGCCCGACGCTACCGTTTTCAGACAGGCTCTCACCGCCTCCCCTCCTCGTCTCTGCCACGAAAACGATTTTCCAGCCACTCTTAATAAGGTGCCCGCCCAACCGTCTCGGGCGTCAGGGTTTCAAATTCTCGATCAAACCAATCCTTGGCCGTCTTCGCCGCTGGCGTCGCGACCGGGACCTCACTGAAACGCGGCACCACGGCCAAGGCAACGGCCTTTGATTCCAGAAGCCGCTTCAGGTTGGCGCTGTAACCACAAACCGTCACCAGTTTCAATCCGCGCCCGGAAAATTTTTGCAATGTCTCAGCCTTGAACTCCGGCAACCCCACCAAGATAAGAAAAACGGCGGCCTTCGGGTGTTGGTCAACCAAGGCAGCCAGTTGCTCTTCGTTCACGCCGCCCATGTCCATTTGCCCACGAGGCGGGCGCGGCAACCATTCCACGGCGACCTGTTGCGGAGTCTTTCGATGTTTCATTGTCGTCTGGAATGACGCAATGCGCTCGCTGTTCGAGTCCGTTTCATTCCCGTCGGGCGCGCGGGCGATGAGAACCAGTTCACCATTTTCACCGGCCAGCCGTGCGCACTCTTCCGCTAAAATTTCCCCGACAGCGGCGCTCGGTTTGAAGTTTACGCGCGATCCAGCCATTTGACGCCAGACGAGAAATCCCGCCACCGCGAGCAACGACACGGCAAGCACCGTCATGGACTTGTTCTTCATTTCCGGTTAGATGATCAGGGGACGGGAATATCCGTCAATTCACTCAAGGTCCCACATCCAGCGTGGGTCGTAAATATTATTGCCACCGCCGTACCATCTGGGATTACCCAGCGCAATCTTCCCGTCCAGAGATTTGCCAGGGAAAAACTGCAATCCAAGGAGGCTCACACGGATGGTCGCCGCGTGGCCATCGGCAAAGCCTGCGTTACACCGTTTGTTGTGGCGACCCACTGGACGCTGTGGATCATCGGTGTAATAAGGGTCGTTGCAGGGCGTGCGATAATAAAGGTTCTGAAGGTTCAGCTTCTCCACCCACAAGTCAGGATTTTTTTCAGAAGGATTTGTGATCAGCCCCGCATCCGCAAACGGCACGCTCTCGCTGGGTTTTTTGATGCGGGAAATTTTCACCGGGTCTGTCCTCCATCCGCCGATGTCAGGATGGTTCATGGCGATGCCAAAGCCGCTGTTGACCGACGGGCAGGCGATCACGTTTGTGGTGCGCATGTAGGGTCGCAACGTATCAGGCCACCAGACAACTGGGTCGCTACCACCGCTAGGAAAGAAAGCTCCCGGAAGAGTGGTGCCGTTCATCGCGAGCAGCACGAGTTGGTCGCGGGAATCGTTCCCATACATCACGGTGGACAGGCTGATTTGGTGAAGATTATTCAGGCAACTCGTGGCCTTTGATTTCTCCTTCGCCTTGCCTAACGCAGGGAGCAACAAACCGGCGAGGATGGCGATAATAGCGATGACGACCAGCAGTTCAATAAGAGTGAAGGCACCTCGACTCTGGCACCTCGACTCTGGCACCTCGACTCTGGTGCGTCGATAATTGCGCCTCGGTGGGCAGTCGGCACGGAGTTAGATTGTAATTCATACTTACTTTGCTTTTTTACGCAGTCAGAAAATCCGAGCGCAGATTTAAAGCAATTGTTCGTGCTAGGATAAAACACCGCGTCACCATCAGCAAGACTTCAAATTTCTCTTTTTCGATTCTCCTGTTCCAAATATTACGCCAAAAAAATTCGGCGTATGAAGGTTGTTGAATTACCAAAAACTCATCTCATAAATACCGGAACGCGGCAGACACCATCGGTTTTGCACGAGTTTTTGCATTTTGAAAGTTGAAGCAAGCGGCGTGAACGCCGCGCTCCGATTCTATTTATGAGATGGCTTCTAAGAACTGCTCAGCTAACTTCTGCCCTACAACAATGAACCGATCATTCAACCAATTGAATCGCCGCAATTTCATCAAGGCCTCTGCCATTTCATTGGGAGGTGTGACGCTGGCTCCCGGCTGCCTTTTCGGCGAAGAAAAAAACTCTCCTAAATCGGCTTCCAAGGGTGTTTCCATCTCCGATTTGCCCAGGGGCAGCGCGCCCGGCGCACTTGGTTTCGCCCATTTTCCCGATCGCTTGCACGCTTACGTCTGGCGCAACTGGCAACTTGTTCCCGCAGATCGCCTCGCCCGAGTCGTCGGGGCGAAAACGGCGGACATTTTCCGCATCGGCCAGTCGATGGGCCTGAGCAAACCACCGCGCATCACTGCGGATCAACAACGCCGCTCTTACCTCACCGTCATCAGGCGTAACTGGCATTTGTTGTCGTATGATCAGCTCCTGGACTTGCTCGCCTGGAGTCCCGGGCAAATGGCTTTCACGCTCCGGGAAGACGATTTTCTTTTCGTAAAACTCGGCAACCTCAAACCGCACTGCGACACGCTGAAATTCACACCACCGACGGAAAACTCTCTGTTGCGCGCCCGCGAAATTGCCGCCTTCCTCCAGCAGGACTTTCCCAACGGCGTGGGCGAACTTGATGAGCCGCTCTTTGGTTTCGTTTCTCAACTCGCCTCCAAACCATCCGCCGCTCACGATCCTGAGTCCTCGGGCAAATCGACCTTCTCGCCGCGCTTTTGTTATTCCTATTTTGCGCTTTACGGCGATCCATTGCTCGAAAAAGAGGCCGATCCCTACCCGGATGGCTATCTCGCCCGCATGGCGGCAGCCGGAGTGAACGGCGTCTGGCTGCAAGCCGTGCTGTATAAACTTTCTCCATTCCCGTGGGACGCAAAACTCAGCGTCCATTTTGAAGAGCGGTTGAAAAATCTACGTTCGCTCGTGGCCCGCGCGCGCCAGCACGGCATTGGCATTTATCTTTACCTCAACGAACCGCGCGCCATGCCCCTGCCCTTTTTCGATGCGCACCCGGATTTGAAAGGTGTCACGGAAGGCGACCATGCGACGCTTTGCACCAGTCATCCTGACGTTCAGAAATATCTGACCAATGCCGTGTCCTCGATCTGTCGCGCAGTCCCAAACCTCGCCGGATTTTTTACGATCTCCGGTTCAGAAAACCTGACGAATTGCTGGTCGCACAGCGGCGGCGGAGGTTGTCCACGTTGCAGCAAGCGTTCGCCCGGCGAAGTCATCGGAGAACTGCATGGATTGCTGCATGAAGGCATTCGTCAATCCGGCAGCGCAACTCAACTCATCGCCTGGGACTGGGGCTGGGCCGACGGCTGGGTTCAGGAAATTATTGATCGTTTGCCGACGGAGGTTGCCCTGATGAGCGTGAGCGAATGGAGTATCCCGATTGAACGTGGCGGTGTGAAAAGCGTGATTGGCGAATATTCCATTTCCACCGTGGGTCCCGGCCCGCGAGCGACCAAGCATTGGGAGATGGCGCGCAAACGCGGGCTTAAAACTCTGGCCAAAGTTCAGGCGGGCAACACCTGGGAGCTTTCTGCGACTCCTTACATTCCCGCTGTCGAAAATGTCGCGCAACACGCCGCCAATCTTCGCTCGGCCAACGTCAATGGTCTCATGCTTGGCTGGACCTTGGGCGGTTATCCCTCGCCCAACCTCGAAGTTGTTTCCGAAATTGGCCGCAGCGCCACACTCACTCCTGCCGGAGCGATGGAGATCGTCGCACGCCGGCGGTTCGGCCTGCAACTCGCGCCTGCCGTGGTGAAAGCCTGGCACGAGTTCAGCGTGGCGTTCAGCGAGTTTCCTTTTGGCGGCGGCCTTTATTCCACACCGATGCAAGCAGGCCCGTCCAATCTGCTTTGGGAACAACCCACTAATTATGGCGCGACCATGGTTGGGTTTCCTTACGATGACCTCGACGGTTGGCGCGGCGGATACCCGGTGGACGTGTTCAGCGGACAAATGGAAAAGATCGCGAACGGGTTTGATCGAGCGATCGCCGAACTCGCAGCATCCGGTAAAAATGTAAAACTCTCCAGCGCACAGCAAAAAAATTTCGCACAGGAATTGAGCGTGGCGGAAGCGGCGGCAATCCATTTCCGCAGCGTGGCGAACCAATCCCGTTTCGTCGCGCTAAGGCGCAAACTCGCCGATGCGAAAACATCCGAACATTTAAAAACAATTATCAACGCGTTGGAGGCGATCCTGAAAATCGAAATCACGCTCGCCCAAAAGCTTTACCAAATCCAAACCCGCGATTCGCGAATCGGCTTCGAGGCTTCCAACCAATATTATTACGTGCCGATGGATCTGGCGGAAAAAGTCCTGAACTGCCACGACCTGCTGGCGCGCTGGCTGCCGAGTTTGAAACCAGCCGAATCCAAATAAAAAAATTGGGCGGCATCGCATGGATACCGCCCAACGTTTGGCAGATTCGATTTAAGCTCGCCCAATTAAATCAACTTTTCTGTCGCTTCCGCCGGCACTTCCAACTTCGTTGAGCCGACATCTTTCACTTCCACCGTGGTGGTGCGGTCGATATCCATTTCGCGCTCGCCCGCAGTGACTTTGCCTTTGACGTTGATTTCATATTTGGTCAGCGCACCGTCTTTAATCCAGAATTTAACCGAACCTTTTGGATCGGTGGTTTTCGGAGCTTCCTGGCCTTCCCGGCGGCGCGCACCGAAGGTCAACATTTCCTTCACGGCATCTTCTTTGAGTTCGCCGGTGAGTGCTCCATCAACTTCTTTCAATTCCTTGGCATTGCCGACAAGAGTGGCCGATTCCGCGACGGGGGCTTTGTAGGCTTTCAAGAACTTCACGATGCCGGCGGCTTGTCCGCTGGTCGCCGCGATTTCGTCGAACGTCTGCCATCCTTCCAATGCTTTCGCCGCGCCTTTGTCGCCTTTCATGCAAACCTCAACCGGAATGCCGCCAGGAGAAAAACTAAGCAACGTCACACCCTTTTCCGTCTTGCCTTCAATGGCTCCGAGCCGACCGGAACTTCCGTCCGCCTCTTTCATTTGAGTGGTCCAACTATAATTTTTTTCTCCAAGTTGTTTGAGCGCCTTGGTGACTTTCTCGTTCGAAGTGGACTCCGCCGCCGAGCCGAGGTTCGCCATCATTCCGATCATTCCGATCAAGATAACTTTGCTGATTTGTTTCATAGAATAATTCCTTGCCGTCGATAATTGATTTGTGAATTTTTAATTAGGATTTCACAGAGGATAATAAGATTCCGCGAATAAGTAGCAAGGCGTTTCCGGCCCAGCGCCAGGGCTGGATGAAGGTGCCTGATTCGCACGGGCCGCAATCGGTGTGAGTTGGACAATGCGATGAAGCAATTGTAGGCCACAAATTGCACGGAAAACACAGATCCAGCTTCCCGTGTCATCTGTGAAATCGTGGCAAGGAAAATTATGGCGAAATCGCCAGACGCTCCTCGTTGTCTTCGTGGTGCATCAAGACACCCTGCTCCTTGTAAGGCTTGAGCATAAAATGGGTTGCGGTTGAAACGACGCCTTGTACGGTCGCCAATTTTTCCGAAACAAACGTTGCCACTTCGCGCAAATTGCTTCCCTCGACGACGACGAGCAAATCGTAGCCGCCGGACATCAGATAACAGGAGCGCACTTCGGAATATTTCGCGATGCGCTCGGCGAGCCGATCAAAACCGCCGCCGCGTTCGGGCGTGATTTTCACCTCGATTACCGCGCGCACAATTTCCACGCCGATCTTTTCTTCGTTCAAAATCGTGCGGTAGCCCAGAATCAAATGCTCGGCCTCGTAGGATTTTATTTTCGCCGCCACGTCGGCTTCAGATTGATTTAACATCGAAGCGAGTTGCGCTGGTTTGAGAGCTGCGTTGTCGTGCAAAAGTTTTAAAAGCGGATCCATCCCGGAGTTTTTACCACCAAGCCGCCCGCGCACAACGCTGAAATATAGTTGGTGTCCGTGGGTTTCACTGGTTCAAAATAAAATTGTGCAGGAAAGCGGATACAAAATAGTGCAGTTGGCCAACGGAATCTACAGCGTCCATTCGCTGGCGGAGCGCGAAACATTTCATCCCGTGATTGGCCCGGCGGCGGAAGCCGAGGCGCTCTATGTGAAGCAACTTCGTTTGCGCGAACGTTTGGAAAAACATTCGGGCGAATTCGTGATTTGGGATGTCGGTCTGGGTGCGGCGGCGAATGTGCTGACGGTCTTGCGCGCAACTAAAGATATTCCGTCCCAACTTCGCGTCATCAGTTTCGATCACAAAATCGAACCGCTGGCTTTCGCAGCGGATCACTCGGAGAACCTCGGTTATTTTTCCGGATACGAAATGGCGGTGAGACAATTCATCAAAGACGGAAAGATCGACTTTGTGAATGAAAAGCAGACGGTGAGTTGGGAATTTCAACTCGGCGATTTTCCGACGTGGCTGGCGAAGGTGGCGTCGGGCATCCTGCCTGCCTTAGAACCGGGCGTCCCGCCCGGCGAAAAAAATACCGCAGGTTCCGCGCGCTTCGAAAATTTCGGCACAGCTCCAGGCGGCAGGATGCCACCCTCTACGTCAGGCGAGACGCCTGACGCTACATTTCCTGCGCCGCACGCGATTTTGTTCGACGCTTTTTCTCCGGCAAAAAATCCAGCGATGTGGACATTGCCGCTTTTCACCAATTTATTTGGCCAGCTTGATCCGCAAAAACCGTGCGCCATGCCGACGTATTCGCGAGCCACGATGCTGCGAGTGACTTTGTTGCTCGCCGGATTTTTTGTCGGCGTCGGCCACGCGACCGGAGAGAAAGAGGAAACAACCATCGCCGCAAACACAATGGAATTAATCGAAGAACCGTTGGGGAAAAGATGGCTGGAACGCGTCCGAAATTCCAAAAGCGCGGAGCCGATGCACCAACCCGTTTACGAGCAAAGGTTTATTTCGCCAGATTCGTGGGAGCGATTGATAAAGCATCCACAATTCTTGTGACTTTTTTTGACAGGATTAACAAAATTTACAGAATTCTTGCGAGTAACGCATGCGCTTCTTTGATGGGGCTAGCGTCATCGCGAGCTGGCTCGTCAGTAGCCTCGCCCCACCCAAATGCTTCCTCTTCGAATTCTTTTGTCCCTTCCCAATTCGGTTAATTTTGTAAATTCTGTCTGATATTCGATGAGCGATTTGGATTCCATGTTGAAAAGTCCGGCGCCGCTGCTTGCGCTTGCGCCAATGCAGGACGTGACTGATTTGCCGTTCTGGAAATTGATGACGCGCTACGGCGGTCCGGATATTTATTACACAGAATATTTTCGCGTTCACCCGACCTCGAATCTGGAAAAATGGATTCTCGAATCGATCACGAAAAATCCGACAGGAAAACCAGCGATCGCACAGATGATTGGGAATGATATTCCGTCGCTGATCCGCACGGTGAAACAGCTTCAGCAATATCCAGTCGCGGCGATTGATTTGAATCTGGGCTGTCCCGCGCCGGTGGTTTATCGGAAATGCGCGGGGGGCGGATTGCTGCGCGAACCCAAACGCGTTGATGCAATTCTCGGCGCGTTGCGCGATGCGGTTTCGATCAAGTTCACCGTCAAGACGCGGATTGGATTTGATTCGCCGGAAGTCTTTGACGAATTGCTCCCGATTTTTGCGAAACACAAAATTGATTTGCTCACGGTGCATGGGCGCACGGTCAAAGAAATGTATCGCAGCGAAGTGCATTACGATTTTATTGCGCGCGCCGTTTCCACGCTGCCTTTTCCGGTGCTGGCAAACGGAAATATTTATTCGGCGCAAAAGGCGGAGGAAGTTTTGAAATCGACTGGCGCAAAGGGCTTGATGATTGGGCGCGGGGCGATTCGCAATCCGTGGTTGTTCCAGCAAATTCGACAACACCAAACTGGCGAAAAGATTTTTATTCCGACTGGCCACGACGTTTTGAATTATTTGCGCGATTTGTTTGAAACGGTTCGTCCGCCGCACATTAAAGAGAACGCGCACATCCAGAAGATGAAGAAATATATGAACTACGTCGGAATGGGGATTGAACCGACGGGCGAATTTTTGCATGAAGTTCGCCGCATCACTACGGAGGTCGAGTTTTTCAATCTTTGCAAAAGATTTTTAGATCACGACCAACCGATGCCGCTGGAGCCGTTTTCCATTCCGTTGGGCGAACGAGACGTGATGGCGGGAGAACATCTTTGATGTTCATCACCGAGACACAAGGCGCCAAGTTCAAAACAAAAGATCAATTTTACAACTTATTGGCGCAAGCGGTAGAAGCGTGCCGTGCCGCCGACCGCGTTTGTCACGACGTTATTCGTGCCGCTGACCGCAGGCGTGTTCGTTACGACACTCCAGACATTCGTGTTGAGGTTGGTGTTGGACTCCAGTGCGAAGCCAGTGAAGTTCGTCGCCCACGACAGCACGACATTTGTGTTCGCACTGCGTTGAATGGTCAAGATCGGTGTTGGCGTTGGAAGAAACGCGTATCGCACGGATTCCGTGATGCTCCCCGAACCGTTTTGGTAGCCGCTGTGATAATAACCGCGCGCACGGATGTAGAGGTTCTGGCGGGTGGGAAGATTCAAGCCGGCCAGAGTCCAGTTTGCGCCAACCGACGTTCCGCTGCCCAGCGGAGTGTAGTTCGAATTGTTGGTGGAAGATTCGAAGGTGACGCGCGCCAGATGCGGAGCCGAACCACCGCGCAACCAGGTGACAGATGTTGGTATTACGTCGAGATTTTGCGTTGCGGCCGTGTCGTTTCTTAGCCGGGCAAAGCCGGCTCGGGTCTGGGAGCCGATCTGGCCGAAGCCTCCGCCTACCAAAACCTTGCCGTCCGCCTGCAACGTAATGGAAGAGACCGCGGCGCTTACACCCGGGGTGAAAGGCGAGGCGTTTGCATTCGGGTCGAACGCGTCAGCCAGGCCAGTGGTGGCATCAAGCCGGGCGATGCGGTTGCGCGTCAGGCCACCGATGCTGGCAAAAGCACCGCCCGCGAGGATTTTACCGTCTGCTTGCAGCGCGATCGTATTGACAGAAATAGTGCCGGTCACGTTAGTGTTGTTCTGATCCACACTCGGGTTGAATGAATCCACTGCTCCAGTGGCTGTCTCCAGCCGGGCGATTCGATTGCGGGTCTGCCCGCCCATGCTAGTAAATTGTCCGCCCACCAGAATCTTGCCATCCGCCTGCACCACGATCGCACTGACAGTTCCATTTGCGTCCGGATTGAACGAATCCGCCAAGCCCGTCGTGGGATCTAGCCGGGCGATTCGATTGCGCAACTGGCCGCCGATGCTGGTAAAATTGCCGCCCACCAAAACCTTGCCGTCGGCCTGCACGGCCATCGAACGGACAACAAAGTCCGCGTTCGGGTTGAACGAATCCGCCAAGCCGGTGGTGCCATCAACCCGGGCAACCCCGCTGCGGGTCTGCCCGCCCATGCTGCTAAATTGCCCGCCCACCAGAATCTTGCCGTCCGCCTGCGACGTGATCGCAAAGACCTCCCCCCCGGTCGTTCCTGGGCTGAATGAATCCACAACTCCGGCTGCATCGAACCGGGCGATGGCGATGTGCGTCTGTGACCCGACATAGTCAAAATAGCCGCCGATAAAAACTTTGCCGTCCGTCTGCACCGTCAGAGTGTTAAGGTGAGGGGGAAAATTTCCGTCTATATTGACATTTAACGAGTCGAGTGTGCCGTCCCGTTTCAGTCGCGCATTGCCATAGCGGTGCTGCGACAAAATGGAATTAAATGGGCCGCAAATAAGTATCTTGCCGTCCAGCTGTATGGCCGCAGTGGTCACACTGGAGAATGACACGTCAGTGATGGCAACCTCCAAGTCAGCGAGTGTCCGGTCGAGGCTGCCATCGGTTTCCAGTCGGGCGATGTTGGTGCGGGTCACCGATGATCCGCCGTTTGGTGCGACTGTGGTGAAATTACCGCCCGCTAAAATCTTGCCGTCAGCCTGCACCGCGACGGAATTGACCGTGCCCGGTGCACTGCCGGCATTTGGGTCGAATGAATCCGCCAGCCCCGTCGCTGCATCGAGCCGGGCGATGCCGTTGCGTGCCTGGCCGCCAATGGTGTTCGCTGAGTAGAAAACATTGAAACCGCCACCCGCTAAAATCTTGCCGTCCGGCTGCACCACTATCGAGCCGACATAATTGTTCGCGTTCGGGTCCCACGAATCTGCAAGGCCTGTGACGGGATCGAGTCGTGCGATGTTGTTGCGCGTCTGTCCGCCGATTGTGTTAAAAATGCCACCCGCTAAAATTTTTCCGTCCGCCTGCACCGCAATGCACGAAACCGTCGGGATGGCCGCCATCCCGCTCGCGTCTGGGTTCCATGAATCCGCCAGGCCGGTAACAGGATCGAGACGGGCGATGCGCGTGCGGGTTTGTCCTCCGATGATACCGAGAATGCCGCCGACTAAGATTTTGCCGTCTGCTTGTAGCGCAATAGCTGCGACCTGACCCCCTGTCGGCGCAGGGTTAAATGAATCGACCAATCCGGTAACGGCATCCAGCCGCGCAATGCGGTTACGCGTCTGACCGCCGATGGTTGAAAATCCGCCGCCCACTAGGATCTTGCCATCCGTTTGGATCACTATCGAAAAGACTGCCTGGGAGAAGAAGCCGCCGGATGCATTTGGGTCGAACGAATCAGCCGCTCCTGTAACGGCATCGAGCCGTGCGATGCGGCTGCGCGTCTGGCCGCCGATGCTGTTTGTCCCATTAAAACTACCGCCGACCAAAACCTTGCCGTCCGCCTGCACGGCGATGGTATTGACGTAACCACTGGCGTTCGGGTTGAAATTCGTGTCCAGCGTGCCGTCGGGATTCAGGCGGGCGATGCGGTTGCGAACGATGCCGCCGATGGTGGTAAAATCGCCGCCGATAAGGATCTTGCCGTCGGATTGGACGACAACGACTTGAACGACGCCGTTGGCGTTTGGATCAAATCCGTCGAGCGCAGATTGCCCGCGTACCGTCACCGCGCCACCCGCCAGCAGCGCGGCTACGGAAAGCAGGAAAAGCGCAGATTTTTTCAAGATACTTCTGAAAATTACTTTTCGGACTTGAGTTGACGGCTGCTGTGCAGTTTTGGGTGTGGATAATTTCATCGCGGCTCCTTCCGTTTTTCTATCTTTTCATGGCAGAAAATCTGACGGGATTTTCAGGCATTGTTAACATTCTTCTCTGTTCCCCGCAATTTCTTTATCGGCTGTTTCGAGCATCTCAAAATTTCGGAGATGCCGTGGAGATTACCCGTAGCGATACGGCTTGGAGAGACTGAATGTGTTTGGCAAATGACGAATCTCGTGGACCGCGCCGTCTTTCAGCAAAACTTCCACGATGTCGAAACGGATTTTGACTTCGGGATTTTTCAGGAGTTGCAAATAATCCAGTGCGCAACCGGAAAGAAGTTTTCGTTTGTGCGCATTCACGGCGGCGGCGGGGCGAGTCCAATCTTCCGAGGAACGGGTTTTGACTTCGACGAAAACGAGGCAATTATTTTCGCGGAAGACGAGGTCGATTTCACCGCGCGCCGAACGGTAATTGGCGCAGAGAAATTTCAACCCGTTCTTCTGCAGATATATTTTTGCGGCTTTCTCGCCGCGCAGACCACGTTGCAAATGGACGGGAAGAACTTTGCCGACCCACCACGATTTAATCTGCGCCCAGAGGTGCATGAAAGAATTCGGTTTGCGTCGCGCGAATGGGATAAAACGTCATCCGATGGATGGCGCAAGGGCCGTGTTGTTTGATCGCAGCGAAATGGTTGGGAGTTCCGTAACCCTTGTGTTCCGCAAATCCGTAGGCGGGATAAAGTTCGTGATATTTCAACATCATCCGATCGCGGGTGACTTTCGCAATGATGCTCGCCGCCGCGATCGAATAGCTCAAACAATCGCCGTCCACGAGCGCGGTTTGCGGACACGAAAGAGTTTTCACGGGCAATCCATCCACGAGCGCGTGTTCGACTCCAGGCCGGAACTGAGCGAGGGCAAAGTTCATGGCGCGATACGTCGCTTGCAGAATATTAATTTGATCAATCATCCGTTCGTCCACATGCGCAACGGCGCAATGGATCTCGGGATGCGCGGTGAGTTCAGCAAAAAGATTTTCGCGCTCTTTGGGTTTGATCTGCTTGGAGTCGTTGATTTTTCTAAATTTTTTCGGCATTGCGCCGAAGATCCAATCCACCGGCAAGATCACCGCAGCAGCAACGACCGGCCCCGCCAACGGTCCGCGTCCCGCTTCATCCACACCGCAGATGCGGGTCAGGCCGCGTTCCAGAAGTGCGTGCTCGAAACGAAATCGGCGAAGGACTTTCAACTGCTTTGCCATCGGAACATTTATCCAACTGAACCGAGCGGCAGGCAAACAGAATCCGCAGAATCAATTTTTTCGGCGAGCGCAATCGCAGCGGACCCAGGAATTTGTAGCGGAGCAAAAAGAAACTTAACCCAAACTCCGAGGTTGAAATGCGGGATCTGGAATGGAGCGCGGCGTTGACGCCGCTTCATCGCCGACCCTCAAGCGGGGTTGCGAGCGCACAAAAACATTCCAACTTGAAGCGGCGTCAACGCCGCGCTCCGACACAACTTGACGCGCACGTTATTTCGGAGTTCGGG
>JAYVSV010000054.1:0-15151 GCA_043775015.1 Verrucomicrobiota bacterium | reverse complement strand
CCCTCGTGGCCGCGAACCGGGAACTGATCACCCGCTTCGAGCAAAAGATCCAAGCCACCCTCGCCCGCATCTGGGGCGAAGAAACGCCCGCCACCCCGGGGGCCTGACCACTCCACTCGCCCGCCATGCCTTTCACCGAAACCGAAATCGCTGAACACACCGCGACCCTCGAAACACAATTCTGGGCACTCCGCCGTCCGCCGCTGCACCTGCGGGACAAAGTTCGCGAAGGGCAGCGTTTCGACGACACCAGCATCGAACTCTTCTTCGTCCGCCCCGCCTTCAATCGCCCCGGTGAACACATCGAGGAGGCCATCGCCAAAGTGCAGTTCGTCCGCTCCCGCGACGTGTGGCACCTCTTCTGGAAACGGGCCGACCTCAAATGGCACCGCTATTCCCCGTGCCCGGAAGCCGCATCTCTGCGCGACGCCTTGCAAATGATCCACCAAGACCCGAACGGCTGCTTCTTCGGCTGATCTGCCTTTTGCAGCCATCCCTCCCACCTCACACCCACGATGAAAACCACCACTCAAAAAACCGCCAACTGGACCGTCATCCGCCAACACCTCGCCACCTGGGAAAAGCCCGCGCTGCTCGCTTTGGTGAAAGACCTCTACGAAGCGGGTGCGGAGAACCGCGCCTTCCTCCTAGCGCGCTGCCAGGCCGAAGCGGGCGGCGGCGCGGCAATGGAGAGTTATCGGAAGAAGATCGTGGAGCAGTTCTTTCCCGTCCGGGGTCTCGGCAAACTCAAGCTGGGCGAGGCGCGCAAAGCCATCCGCGACTACCGCAAGGCCACCGGCAATCTCCCCGGCACGGCGGAACTGCTCATGTGCTACGTCGAAAACGGGGTGAAATACACCCATGAATACGGGGACATCGCCGAAGGCTTCTACAGCAGCATCGAGTCCGCCCTGGACGAGCTGGCGGTGCTTCTCCGCAAAGAGACGGAACTGTATCCGCCATTTGCCGAACGCCTGGCCAAGGTGGAGCAGCTCACCGATGGCATCGGCTGGGGCTTCCACGATTTCATCGCCGACGTGGTGGGACAACTGGAAGAGGAACTCGGCGGCTCTTGACGCGCTGCTACGCCCACTTCCTCGAAGAGAGCAACAACCCGACGACCGCGAGTATTCGGACGCCTCCGACCAAATCCGCGAAGTCCTCATCCACACCCACTACCTCTCACAAAAAGACATCGAACTCTGCGCCGCCTTCGACATCGCCGATGAGTTCGACACGCACACCAACAAATCAGCGAAGACGAGGCGCTCCAGCAGCAGCTCAAGAATGGGACACGCCACTCGGTCGAAGCCACGTTCCGGCAGGTGGCCGAGGATGCCTTCGAGGACTTGGTGAACGACAACTTCAAGTTTTACAAAAAAGTCAGCGATGACCCGGAGGTCTCGAAGGAGTTCTTCACCCGTCTGTTTGAGTGGTATATCGACGGCCGCAAGAAAACCCCGCCGAAGACGTAGAGCTGTGGGTGAGGGAGTGAGAAGGCGCGCTCTCTTCACGGGAGGCGTCGCAGTTTTTGTTTTTGATTATGCTTACATGTTCGCTCGCGGGTTTGTCCATGTCGCCGATTCCCAGCTTCGTTCCAAACGCGATTTCAGTTTAAAGATCAACCTGACAATCCTTCGCTTTTTTCTCGCCGACCGCAGAGTCTTCCGTGTTTAAATAAATAGCGTTATGTCTCTCCTGATCAAGAACGGCGAAATTATCACCGCCAGCGAGCGTTACATCGCTGACATTTTTTGCGAAAGCGAAACCATCACGCGCATCGATAAAAATATTTCTGCGCCACCTGGAACAGAAGTCATTGATGCCGCTGGTAAATATGTTTTCCCAGGATTCATCGATCCACACGTCCATATTTATTTACCATTCATGGGGACGTTCGCGAAGGACACGCACGAGACGGCGAGCAAAGCCGCGCTCGTCGGCGGCACGACGACATACATCGAAATGATTTGTCCGGGTCGCGAAGAAAAACCGCTCGAAGCATTCGATCTTTGGCTCGGCAAAGCGAACGGAACCAGTGCGTGCGATTTCACGTTCCACATGGGGGTGACCCGTTATGACGAGGAAGCGGAACGCGATTTCAAAGAAATTGTCAAACGCGGCGTGAGCAGTTTTAAAATTTTTCTCGCCTACAAAGGCGCGCTCGGCGTCACCGACGAAGAACTTTACAAAACACTTTGTCTCGCCAAGCAACTCGGCGTCATTACCACGGCGCATTGCGAGAACGCGGATTTGATTTTGGAACTGCAAAAGAAATTTTTGTCGGAGGGCAAAACCGGGCCGGAGTTTCATCACGAGAGTCGTCCGCCCATCGTCGAAGCCGAGGGCGTGCATCACTTGATGACCTTTGCCGAGATGACCGGCGCGCATGTTTACATCGTGCATCTGAGTTGCGAAGAAGCGTTGCGTGAAGCGATGCAAGGTTCGGCGCGCGGCGTGAATGTCTGGGTCGAAACGCTGATTCAATATCTGCTCTGCGATAAAACCGACGCAGAGAAATCGAACTTTGAAGGAGCCAAATTTGTCATGTCCCCTCCCCTGCGCGAAAAGAAAAATCAAAATGTTCTTTGGAACGCCTTGCGCAAAGGTTTCGCCTCAACCCTTGCGACCGACCACGCGCCATTTGATTTTGCGACACAAAAGCAGATGGGCAAAAATGATTTCACAAAAATTCCCAATGGAATTCCATCGCTCGAAGATCGGGTCAATCTGTTTTACACCTATGGCGTGAAGCGCGACCGCATTGATCTACATCGCTTCGTCGATGCGGCCAGCACGCAAGCGGCGAAACTTTTTGGGCTGTTCCCGCGCAAAGGAACCATTCAACCCGGCTCCGATGCGGATCTCGTGGTTTATGATCCAAAATATCGCGGAAAGATTTCAGCCAGGACGCACCAGATGAATCTCGATTACAACGCGTTTGAAGGAATGACCATTGAAGGACGTCCTCACGTCGTCACGGTTCGCGGAAAAGTTGCGGTGCGCGATGGAAAATTTGTCGGCGAGGCGGGTCGCGGTAAATTCTTGCATCGGGCACCAAACCATTTCTAATTACCGCCGTTTTAAGGAACAATGCGTCCGCGATAAAGTCGCAGCGGAACATCGGTGGAAAGCAGGTCGAGAAAATCAACACTGCCACTCACATTGGTTAGGGTCGTTAACGGCAGCCACTCCAGAAGATTTGTCGATGATTCAATTTGAATTACGTCTCCAGGATTGCTCGTGAAGTTGAGTTGAATCTGGCCATTGGTAGTTTTTTCAATCGAACGAATTTCCAGCGGTAACATCACCGCGAGACTCACGATACTGCTGGTCACCGCCCCTCCGTAATTGGTGATGATGACGCTGTAGTTCCCGGCGTTGGTGACTTGCGCAAATGGAATATCAAGCACGCCGTTCGTTGCGCCGAAAAGATTCGTCGCATTGAAACGCCACTGACAAACAAGCGCTCCCACGCCACTGGCAGCAACGCTGAAAACAACGTGCGCATTTTGCTTAACCGTTTGGCTGATGGGCTGCGAGGTGATGATCGGCGGAGGCGGCACTGTTTGGTTTTCCGAATATACCAATCGAACCGCATCGGCCACGACCGTTTTTCCACCCATGCCTTGATTGCCGAGTCGAACAAATCCGTTTGTGCCTTGCGCAAAATTTCTCCCGGCGGACAGCAATTTCCAACCGCCGCTGCCGGTTGTTTGGTCCACGCTGATATTCGTCGAGCCATCCATGTCACTCACCGTAAATGGAGCGGACGCGAATCCTTTGGTAATCGTCGGGAACCAAAGATAAACGTCGTAACTTCCGGCGGTCGCAACTGTCGGAGTAAAAGTCGCGGTGGCCGAAGTGGAGTTCGCGCTCGTCGCGACGGTGCGATAATCCGATCCATATTTGTCAGCCGCGCTCGAGCTGGCAGTCCATGTTCCGGTAAAAATCGCCAACGGATTATCGACAATCAAATCTGCCACGGGCGAAATAAAATTCGCGACAATGGTCTTGTTAGTTTCCACCACCACAGTCAACGGATTATTCGTGCCGCTCACGTCGCCCGTCCATCCGCCGAATGGGAAAATCGTGACCGGCGTTGCAGTCAGCGTAACCACCGTGCCGGAAATATAAACTGGCAGATCAGGATTCCTTGAAACCGTTCCGCCGTACGTCGCCGACGTATTCAGCGTAAAACCAACCGACAGCGCTGCTGGAGAACTTGTCACTGAGCCAATGCTGTTCGTAACAATCACAGTGTAATTGCCGGCGTAAATTGCCTGAACATTGGTGCGCGTAAAAGTTGCGGCAGTCGCGCCAAAAATATTCGTCGAGTTGAAACGCCATTGATAAGTCAGCGGCGCTGTTCCATTCACGCCGACTGTAAACGTCACGTTCGTTCCGGCGATCGCCATCTGGCTTTGCGGTTGAGCTGTAATACTGGGCGGCGAGTTGACGGCGAGAATGGCGGTGGAACTGGTCACGGTTCCCGCCAGGTTGCTGACCACGACAGAATAATTTCCTGCGTTCGTCGCCTGCACATTCGCTTTTGTGTAACTGGCAGAAGTTGCGCCCGCAATGTTCGTTGAATTGAAACGCCATTGATAACTCATGGGTGCAGTGCCCGTCGCGGTCACGCTGAAGGTTGCGCTCGCGCCAGGGTTGACGGTCTGACCCACCGGTTGCGATGCAATAGAAGGCGGAGTGAGCGTGGTGAACGTTGCGATGAAATCGATTCCGGTTTGGCTCGGCCCGACGCTAAGGGTGTTCGTTAAACCAGTGCTCGCAATACTGTAATTTTCCAGGCTGGCGCTCACGGTGTAAGTCCCCGCCGGCAAGCCGACCAGCGTGTAGGTTCCGTCGCTGTCGGTGTAGGTCATGCGCGTCGTCGAGACAAACATGCGAATATTTTGAATCGGTTGAAATGAGCCATCGAGCACCTGTCCGCTGATGCGATAGGTCGTGGGCGAACCGATGACAACGATCAGCGAATCGCTCGCGGTGCCGCCTTTCATGTCGGTGACCGTGCAACGAACCACATATTCCCCTGCGCTGCTCCAGCTTTTCGAAGCGGTCGCGCCGTTTGTTCCAAAATTGCCGTCGCCAAAATCCCAGTAGTAAGCGAGCGCATCACCGTTCGCGTCGATGGCGTCAGTGGAGAAATTTAATGTCCCACCGGTCGCGGCATTCGTCGCCGCAGCGAGCAAGGAAATCGTCGGAGGAACATTGGTCGGGAACGAACCCAGATTCACCACCACGTCGAGCGATTCGGGAACCGTGCCGCCTTTGCCAATCGGCGTAATATGAATGCCCGACTGCAAATCAGAAAACGTCCGGCCAATCACAATCGCGGAATCATTTTTGAGATCAGTCGAACCGGGCGTGGTATCAAGCAAATGACTTTTTTGATTACTACTTTGCCCCCAACGCAAACCTGCGCCGCTCATCAACCATTTGTTGCTGGTAAATTTTTGGCGAAATTCAATCCAGTAATTCGTACTGGCATTCTTAACAATGCTTAAACCGCGAACGCCGGTTGAGGCAACGTTGTCGTGCGCGAAAACGCGATAGGTTCCATTCGATGACACAGTCGCGACTTCATTCGTCGTGAGCCAATTTAAATAATTTTTGTAGCGTGCATTGAAATGATTATTTCCCGCGCTGGCCGATCCCATCGTGTCGAAAGGGTCTCCATACTCAACGCTTGTTCCCGGGCCGGTGACGCTGGCACCAGCCGTGTCCCAATAGTTCGCGTGATTGAGTCCGTAGTTGTGGCCCAGCTCATGCCCGGTGACGCCAGTGGAAGAAGTGTTGCGAATCCATGCCCCGGCCCCACCGACATACGCCAGTCCAGCCCAACCAAAACCGGGCACTGCACCCATGCACGTCACATCCCAATGATAATTCGCCAAAACATAACCAGCCGCCGTCGCTGCCGCGCGCGCATCGGTGCGAAGCTGATTGTAATAATCGTTGGTGCCGTAATACGAAGCGGTTTGCGGCATTCGAAAAATCGGCGTCACCTCCGAACCGGCCCCAGCGAGACTGAAACTGGCTCGACCGTACGACATCTCACTATAAAAACTATTCAAGCCACTGACCAGATTTGTGCCAACCATGTCTGCAAACGGACCACCAGCGAGGTCGGAAAAATCAACGCGAATCAGGATCAGATTTTTTTGTCCCTCGGTCCAAGACGACGCTTCCGGCGCGCTGGCCTCGGGCGTTGGCCCGGGTGCGCCGCTTTCCGCTTGGGTCAAACGATCGTTCAATGCCTGGATATGTCCGGCACGACAGACGAAAACGATCTGTTCGCCAACCTCTACTGCGACTTCCTGCTTAATCACGGTTGAAGACAAACCAGACACCGAGCAAATTGCTTCGCGAGCTTTCAATTTTGCCGCCGCCGCTTCCTCTGGTTCCAGAACGCGAACGGGGTTTGCATTCACAGCCAGAAGATTGTTCACGGCAATTCCGTTGAGCGGAATATGGTTTCGCGTCGGCTCGCCCAAACGCCGGCCATACACGAATGCTTTATATTCCTTGCCGCCGATTTGTGCCAAACGCCACGTCGGCACCACTTCATTTTCTTTTCCAGGTTCAGCCAGAGCCGCCATCACTTCCAAATCTCCTCGCGCCGCAATCCGTTGCTCCAGCAATCCCGCCACCTCCGAGGGCAAGGCCTGCCGCACACTCATCGGCACTGATAATTCGATGGCACGCTCGGGGTTGGATTTGATCAGTGCAACGAGTTCCCGCTGTCGCTCTTCCGCGAGCAAAACACCTTCCTGTAAAAGGGACGCGCGATCTTTTGGTGCGCTGCCAAGATACCTTTCCGACCAATCGCGAAAACGAGCAAACGCCTCCTCGGGAATCGGTTGTTTCCAACGCGTTGCCGCCGTGACCAGCAGTTCAGGTGAAACGACTTCGCACTCATTTGTAAGAATCGTCGTCGGCAAAGTGGTGGTTGGGTTCGATCCCGTTTTGGCTGCGACTGCTGGAATTTGCTTCGTCACAGGCGCTGTTTTCTGGTTCGTAAAAACGATCCATCCCGCCACGATACCTGTGGCCACCAAGGCGACCAAAACGATCCTGTATAATTTTATTTTCATACGTTAACACCTGACTCGCCGGTCAGCGGGATTCCGCCCATTGGCCAAGCCGAAGTAACTTGCGGAAAACAAAAGCAATGATCGTTCCATGAAGCCGGATGGGTTCTGATGGAATCGTTTGCCTGCACTGACTGCGCAAAATTTTATCATTTGAAATAGAGCATCGGCATCACCTCTCGTGGAAAATTGAGGAGGATAGGACGATTCCTTCCGCGACGGATCGCCCCGCTAATTTTTTCAGATCGAATCGGTCAAGCTGGCTTGATGCTTGACGTGAATCCGTTTTGGCAGTGTCGTTTCGGCATGTTCCGTCTCTCATCATATCGGCTTTGGCTTTCTCTGCTGGCGGTTTTTCTCGCGCACGTTGTGTACGCTGAAGATTGGCCGCAATGGCGCGGGCCAAACCGCAATGGTCACGCCGCCCCTGAGGCGCGAGTGCCGACATCGCTGCCCGTAGATCCGAAAGTTATTTGGCAAATGAAAGTGGGCGAAGGTTTCGCCTCACCGGTGGTGGCAGGAGGGAAAGTTTTTTATTTCGACAATCAAGGAGGGAAAGAAACGTTGCACGCGATCAACGCGGCCGACCAGAGCGAGCTTTGGCGCGCCGCAGTGGATGACACGTTCCAGGACGAGCAAGGGCCGCCCGGTCCACGTTGCACGCCGCTGGTGGACGGTGACCGCGTTTACGCGCAGTCCGGCAAAGGCGAGTTGCAATGTTTGCGAGTCGCGGATGGAAAATTCATCTGGCGCGTCAATTTCCTGAAGGATTTCGGGTCTGCGTTTCTCGGTGAGGACAGCAAGGTTCCCGGCGCAGCGGAGCATGGATACACCGCCGCGCCGGTCATTGACGGCGAGCGTTTGATCGCCTGTGTGGGCGGCACCAATGGAGCGGGCGTAATTTGCTTTGATAAACGCAGCGGCAAAATTATTTGGAAATCACAAGATGATCTTGCCGCTTATGCTGCGCCAGTCGTCGCCACTCTTGCGGGTGTGAAACAGGCCGTTTGCTTCACGGTCGCGGGATTGATTGGCCTGGACTTGAAGGAGGGAAAACTGCTCTGGCGCGTGCCCCACAAGACGTCTTACGGACGCAACGCCATCACCCCAGTCGTGGTGGAGGATTGGGTGTTGGTTGGTTCCTATCAAAACGGATCCATCGGCGTGAAAATTTCGACTGAAAACGCTGGCCTGAAAGCGGAAGAAATCTGGAAAAATAAATCAGCGGCGATGAATTTCTCCAGTCCCATCGCGGTCGGACAGCACCTCTATGGCCTTGGCCCGGCCAAGAATCTTATCTGCGTCGAAATCGCGACCGGCAAAATCGCCTGGTCCAAAGAGGGTTATTTCACCACCGCAGCCAATGTCGCACACGCATCCTTTCTGGGCCTTGGAAAAAATATTCTAGTCTGCACCGATGGCGGACAATTGGCGCTCATCGCCGCAGACGCAAAGGAATGCCGTGAGCTTGGCCGCGCGCAAGTTTGCGGATTGAATTGGTGCAATCCTGCTTATGCCGATGGACGCCTCTACATCCGCGATGGCATCAAGAACACCGGCAATCTATTTTGCGTGGAATTGCTTCCGTAAATATTTCACTTCAGTTTATGAAATTTATTTCTCGCCTTCAAACGACTCTGCTTATCGCGCTGCTCTGGATTCTCACCGCTACTGATTTCAACGTCGCGGCCGCACCTGCTGAGACCACGATGCAACGACATTGGCAACCCGTTCGCGACGAAGTTTATCTCCAGGAAATCGGACGCAAAGTGACCACGAAAACTCCACTCACATCGGTCGCGGTTTATGAAGGAAATGTATATGCCGGATCAACCGTTGGACTTCACGTTTTGAAAGGCAGCGAACTGGTTGAGGTGAGCGAACTGCGCGAACCGGTTACCCGGCTTGTCACAGTTGGAGGATCGCTGTGGGTCATCACGGGTCAAGGATTGCATCGGCTTCAGAACGGCTCGTGGAAAAAAATTTCAGATGAGCCGGTGAAGGATGTTTGCGGCCACTTGAAAGAAGTGATCGCGGCCAGCAACAATCGATTGTGGCGGATCAAGGGCGATGAGCGCGATCCTTTGACTTCAAAACAAAGTCCTTTCGACATCACGCGCATCACTTCTTTCAACGAAACGCTCTACGTCCACGGCCCGGGGAGACTTACCATTTTTGATGGCGAACGATTTGGAGCGCGCAATGTTTGGAACTGGGATTCGGAAAAAGTTTGGGACTGGGGAGAATTACCCTCGCTCAACACGCGTGATGTCCTGAGTCTCGGCAGTCAGTTATACATCGCAACAGATCGTGGGCTGGGTGTCTTGCGTGGCATGGCGCTGACATCGCTTCGCGGCCCGCAAGGTCTTTGTTACGAAGACACGACCTGTCTGGCCAAAGGTTTCGGCAGCGACCTTTGGATCGGCACGACTCGTGGCGCGATTCGTAACACGGGCGGCAAGTATCATTACTTTGCAGGTCAACGTTGGTTGCCCGACGACCGGGTGAATGCCATCGCGAGCAGTGACCGCTCGGTTTTCATCGCGACCGACAAGGGTCTCGGCGTCATCGAATACGAACCTTACACGATGCTGAAGAAGGCCGCCTATTACGAACGCCACTTGGAAGAGTGGGGACAGAAGCGGCTGGGACTCGTCCACAAATTGGAGTGGGACGAACCGTTGAAAGAATTCGTGCGTGAAGCCGGCGACAACGACGGCGGCTATTCCTGCGACTACCTCGCGGCTCAATCCTACCGTTACGCCGTGACCAAAGATCCAGAAGCACGCCGTGAAGCAGTGAACACTTTTCAAACGATTCGCTGGCTGGAAGCGATGACAGGCATCGAAGGTTTTCCCGCCCGTTCCGTCTGGGCAAAGGGCGAGCGCGGCCACCAAGCTGCGCATGGTTCGGGCGAAGCCGCCGCCGAGTGGCACGACACGAAGGACGGCTTGTTCGAATGGAAAGGCGACACGTCGAGCGACGAGATTTGCGCCCACTTTTACGCCGTTGCACTCTTTTTAGAACTGGCGGCGCAAGGTGAAGAAATCCAACAGGCCAAAACTTTTTTATCACGCGTGGCTGGACACATAATGAGCCACGGTTGGAGGTTGATTGACGTGGATGGCAAGCCGACGCGGTGGGGCAACTGGGATCCTGAGTATTTTGACAAGGCCGGCGAAGGCAACGCGGCGCGCGGATTGAATGGCTTGGAAATTTTGTCCTTCATCAAGACCGCCGAAGCGCTGACAGGCGAGCCGAAGTTTGCGCAAGGTTATCAAGAGTTGGTAAAGCTTGGCTACCCGGAATACACCTTGCGCCAAAAGTGTACGTTTCCGCCCGGAGACATTTTGCAGTTTCTCGATCACCTCTCCTTTCTCTGTTATCCGAATCTCCTTAAATACGAAACCGACCCGAAGCTGCGTTCCATCTACCGTCGCAGTTTCGAGCGCAGTTGGGAGATTGAGCGCATCGAGCACCTTCCTTGGTTCAACTTCATCTACGGCGCGCTCACCGGCAATGACTGTGAAGTGGAACCCGCCGTCGCTCACCTCCGCGAATGGCCACTCGATTTGGTGATTTATTCCTATCAAAATTCTCAACGCGCCGACTTACAGACTCCGCAGGGTTATATCGCTTACTCCGGCGGCACGCGGGCTTTTTCGCCACGCGAACGCGAGCCGATGCTTTGGGACAACTGGACAATGAAAGCCGACGGAGGCACGGGCGGCCACGACGTGGTGCAACCTTCGTCCTGGCTGCTGGCGTATTGGATGGGCCGTTATCACGGCTTCATCGAAGCTCCGCAAGTAACCGCGCCTTCCCTCCTTTCGGCCGAACGTCATTCTACCCAGGCTGTAGGAGCAAAGGCTTACTCGGGGCCGCAGCGACCAGGCAGGTTCTAAAACGTAGAGGAGTTAAACCCTGGGATATGTCCCGATCACTTTTAAGCTTTCAAGTTGACTCCTGACCCGTTTTCTCGTTAATCGACATGATCAAATTGAATCTCTCTTTGCACGACTGCTGTACTTCCGTTGGAGAAACGGTCTGCAGCTCGGCTGTCGCCCGGCTTCTGATTCTGACGGTGATCTTCCAGATCCGCGTGACAATTCAGAGGAGTTCAAAACAAGCGCAAATCCTCTTCGGGCGGATAGGTCTGATGCGCGATGAATTGCGAAACAAGGTCGAGCGACGATGAAATTTAAACAAGCAAACTGCCATTCAGAACTTCTTCATGAACCGTAACTCTATGAAAACTAAAATTACAACCAAGAGAACAAAGATGGGCCATCAGGAAAGCGAAGGCTTCAAGAACACCCGCCGCCAGTTCTTGAAGGGTAGTGCCGCGCTGCTGGCGGGTGCCGCGCTGCAGCCGACCTCACTCGTCGAGGCCGCCCCTACCCGTGCGAGTTCCCTGATCAAACGCGAGAATGAAAAACCCGGCGCACGCGACTGGCAGTTGACGCGCGTGCGTCTCGACAAAAATGGCTTCCGTTCCACCTGGATCGAAGGCTACTGTTCACGCCAGAGCCTCCTGGCCGGTGAGACGGTTGACATCATGGTGTCTGCGAATCCTGCTCGTAAATTTCACCTGGAGATTTTTCGCCTCGGCTACTATGGCGGACGCGGCGCGCGGTTGATGGCCGACTTGGGCATCCTGTCCGCCCGGACCCAGCCGACCCCCAAACCTGGCGACAAGAATCTTCACGAATGCCGCTGGGAACCCACTACGCAACTGAAGATTCCGACCGACTGGCCGAGCGGCGTTTATCTTGGTCGCATGACGACGATTCCCGAATCCGAAGCGGAAGCTTACTGGCAAAGCTATGTCGTCTTTATCGTCCGCGATGAGCGCCCGGCAGACATCCTGTTTCAATGCTCGGACAACACTTGGCAGGCCTACAACCGCTGGCCGAACAATTACTCGGTTTACACGCACCCGAAAGGAGGCCAGGGCCCGTGGGCCGATGTCAGCTTCGACCGGCCTTATGGTCGCGAGTCGCAGCATGAAGCCATCGTGAACGACCCGCTCACCGTTGGTGCGGGCGAGTTCCTGCCGTTTGAATTTCCACTCGCCTACTGGCTGGAAGAGCACGGCTACGACGTGAGCTATTGCGCGAACAGCGATCTGCTCACGCCTGATCGCGGCCTCAAGTGCAAGGCCTTCCTCAGCGTGGGCCACGACGAATACTGGGACATCCGTCAGTTCCGCAGCGTGGAGAAAATGCGCGATGCCGGGGTCAACCTGCTCTTTCTCTCCGGCAACGCCGTCTGCTGGGTGACGCCTTTTCGCGCCAGTTGGGATGGCCGGCCCAACCGCATCATGTTTCGCGGCGGCCCCTACGGCGCAGACAATGATTACGCCCAAGGCCGCCAGAAGGATCACGGGCCGTTTCCCGAGCACGGGCCTGATGAGGGTCTGCTCATCGGAGCGCACAATATCGAACCGATCAACGGCGGGGGCGATTGGATTTGCACGAAGCCTGACCATTGGATTTTCACGGGCACCGGAATGAAGAAAGGCGACCGCATCCCCGGCCTCATCGGTTGGGAATACCACGGGCGGCCAGCCAATATTCCCGGCCTCGAAGTCGTTGGGGCCGGCACCGCCTGGGTGGGTGGCGATCAACCGCAACAATGGGCGGCTACAATTTATCCAGGGCCGAAAGGTAATTTTGTCTTCAATGCCGCGACCATATTCTGGTCCCAAGGTTTGTCCCATCCGCCCGGCCACACGTTGCCGTGGTCGCATTGGAACCGCCCCCACGGGCCGGATGATCGCGTCCAGCGCATCACCCAAAACTTGCTGCGCCGCGCGCTGGGACAGAAGGTCTGATGCCATTTCCATTCTGGACTGAGGCCGTCGCAGGTTTTTGAAGCAATGATTGAGAAGGCGCTTCCTCTCAGTCGTGTCCCACAAAAATTGCGGGAAGAGTTGTTCGTCCCAGGACAACGTGACAGAGTGAATCGATCATCATGAAATTATTGAAATGTTTGTTGCAAGGGCTTTGGATTGTCGGCGCGGGGTTGCTTCAGCCAGCGGCACTGGCGCTGAATCTGGATGTCGTTAGAAGCGCGGATGGAGTGACGGTGCGCATACTTGACGCAGGGAAGGCGGTGTTCTCACCGATCGCCACGAATGCGGGGTTGGTGGTGATGTCACCGGGTGGGCGGACGCCGGTGCGCTACAAGGAGGTGAAACGCGAGAATGGCTTGGTGACGTTGGGTAGTGGGTCGGCGCCGGGGCTTTCAATCACGGAAACGCTTCGACCCATAAATGCTGATCTGATCGAGCGGGTGGTGCGGGTGACGGCGAATTCGGATCAGCGGTATTATCTGGAATTGGGCTGGCAGGCGCCGGGCGCCGGGGATTTCTATTCGTTCATGGGAAAGGAAACGGCCAGCCAGCAGTTCAGCCTGAGTTGCGGTGGACCGGAGTTCGCCGGGCATTCGAAAGCATTGCAAACGTTTCCCTTGCTGGGTTGCCTCAAGGACAACCGGTTTTACGGATTGCTCGGTGACTCGCCCGGGCTTTGGGAGAATCGGAGTTTCATGCGGCTCGATTTGGCGCAGCGCGTGGTATCGCTGACCACCGGCGACGGTTCGGCCAAGCGGATCATCACGATTCCACGGGAGCTGGATGCGACCACGGTTTACCGGGCGCAATTTGACGGCTGGCAACATTTGGACCGGGGGGAAAGCGCCAGTTTTACGACGTGGCTCTTTACTTCGCCGGCGCGCTCGACTTACGACGTGCAACTGGCGGCGCATCTGGCTCTCGCCAACGCCAAAGGATTTAACCATTCCGGGCTGGAGGCGATCTTGCGCAATACGTCCTACCTGCTCCTACGTCGCAATCTGTTGCGCCCGGAAAGCGACCACATCTTCATCTCTGGCGTGGGTTATGGTTGGAAGCAATGGGTCAGCGACGGCTTCTGGATGAGCCGCGGCTTGGATGATCCGAAGTTCGACCGGGCGGCGCAGGCGGCGGTGTTTTTTGAGCGGATCAACTATGAGGACAACGCCCAGTATTATTTGATCTGGTCGGCGCTGGTGAAACGCGCAGGCGGCGAACTCGATCTGCGCACGGTGGGCCGGGCCTATCATTTCATTCGCACCCATGAACAGGATGGTCTTTATATTCCGCCGCGGCTCACTCCCGACAAGAAGATCGCCAAGACGTATCATGATCAGCTTCCCTACGAGGACGATGACGCGCCTTCGTCCAACCAGGGTTTCCATTGCGGCGCATTGATGGCTGCGAAAGAACTGGGTTTCCCGGTGACCGACGCGGACATCGAAAAGGCCATCGCAGGTTATCGGCGCATGTTCAATGAAGTCGGAAGTTACTTCGCCACGAGCTTGAAGCAGCAGGAGAACATTGGTCAGGATAGTTTGTACGGCGCAGTGCTGACGTATGCGGTTTTCGGTCGCAAACTCCTTCCTGATGAAATGGTGCGTCGCCATCTCGAAACCAGTATGCGAGTGCAATCCCCCTATGGCATGCGGGTCATTTCCAAAGCCAACGGTGATTTGCTCGAAGGCCACAACGGCGTCTATGTTTTTGGGGGATCGTGGTTCTTGAATGACGGCGCGAATTATCTGGCGGGACTGATTCATGGGATGGATGAAAACTGGGTGAACGACCGGCTGCTGTGGCGGCTGCAAAAGGAACTGGCCGTGATGCCCGCCTTCCACGAATCCATCAGCACCGTCACCGGCCAACCGCACGGCCATCATCTGTATTCCTGGAATTCTGGTTTTTGGTGGTTGCACCGCGAGGTGCGCGCGCGGCTTGGCTTGAAGGGTGATGATGCTCTCGCCGCCAATCTGGACCGCGAGCTGGGTGTCGGCCATCGGGACGGATTTTTGGTGTTGGAACCGGGGAAAGCGAAATTGCGGCCGCCGGATAAAAACTAAGAGCTTGTTTAAAAACTCTCTCGAACCGCCGCGTGAGGGCACGCGGCCTACAAGTTTTGGCGGAAAACACGACCCCTTGTAGGCCCGGTGCCCTCACCGGGCGAGTTTTCAAACAGGCT
>JAYVSV010000053.1:0-6122 GCA_043775015.1 Verrucomicrobiota bacterium | reverse complement strand
AATATTCCCTTTCGCGTAATTATGAATGTGATTTAGATCCAGCGTCTTTCCGATCGGCAAACCGAGAAAAAGATAGCGCCCGATGAATTTATTATTTGGTCCGTGGGGCAGCTCAGGATTTTGCAGAACACCAATCCACTCGCCCTCGCCATTAAAGAAATTAGAAACACCTACGCCGCTCCCATCGAGGATTGGATTTCCCGCCTCGTCCAACACCGCCTGCAACCCGTTGGTTTCGAAACGGCCATTGCGATTGTAGTCGAGGTAGAAACGAAAGTCGTTTGAGCCAAGGTTGTTCGTTTTTACGTAAACCGGCACGCGCGGGTCATAAAAAAGATTGGCGATATTCCGAACTTGTTCGTTGTTTCCCAATACGCCCCCGGTGGTGGTCTTGTCGTAGTTAACATTGTTCGTATCAACCCCGGTGATACCGGTATTGAATCCCAAGGGGTTGATGTAATTGTGCGAGACCGTCAAATCGTAGTTCAGCAAATTACTGCGAGCCATCATCCGCGAGATCACTTCCGATTGAAAACGGGCCAGGGCAGCGTCGGCCATGAAACGCGAATCGGTCTGGTTCAACGCGTTGCTCACAGCGGCGCGATCGCGGTTGCTGACCGCAAGGAAGGCGACCGTCAGGAAAGTGATGACGGAAAGCATGATGAGCGTGATGACGAGGGCCACGCCGCGTTGTGACTGGTGTGTAGCTGCCGTAGCGTCGGGCATCCTGCCTGACGTAGAGGGCGCGCATCCTGCCGCCCGGTTTTGCGGTGAAATAGTGAGGCACGTAGAATCTGCCCGTTCCGCCGGGCTGGAAGCCTCGGCTCTACGGCAGGCAGGATGCCTGACGCTACGGTCGTGTTGTGACTGGAATTTCATCTCGGTGCGTTACGAATCGGAATTTGTTGGCGAAAAATATGAACTTTGCCGGCTTGTTTTTCGAGAAAAGCAATTCGGTTTACGTCAGGTATGCTGCGGGCCTGTTCGAGGGTTTGCGGTTCGAGGATGCCCAGCTCGATCTCCACCATGGCGGGCAGAGCCTCGTCGTAAAATGCCGTTCGTCTCTCCCCTGGAATCTGCTCCGCATTCAATACAATGGACGGAGAAACCGCATTGGTAATCTGGTTTCCAGCTTTATCATAAAAATGAAGACGGAAGAGAACCACGCCATCCGCGACGCGACTTAAAGCTTTCCTCGCCAGAAGTTGCGAAGGGGTTCCGTAAAAGAAATTAAGATGCTCATTTGGGGTTGGTCCAAACTCAGCAAAATTTGTCGAATACCGGTAAAGCGTCCCAAACGAAAGGTTGTTGAAGTTGCTATCAATTTTGTTGGTATCCGAATCAAGAACGCGATAACCGATCGCAGACCAATCCGCGGCGTTGGGGCGATTGAGCAGGAAAGTCGAATACAAAACATTTAAGTTGCTGTAGCTATTTCCACCCACCGAGAAAAAGGTTGCCAGCGATGATGGCGATTCCAATCCACCATAGAGACTCGCATCGTTCAAGGTTTTGGAAGCAGTCAACTGCTCCATATCACGCGCCAGCAGATCCATCACGGCGCGACCTCCCTCGAACACATCCACCTGCTTCAACCCGCTGCGAAAGGCGCGCTGCGTCTGGTTGAACATCGCCGTCAACCCGAGCATCATCACCACGAGCAGGGTGGTGGCGACCATCATTTCGACGAGGGTCAACCCGCTGATCCGGTGAATTTTTTTTGAAACCAGGATTTTCATTGTTGCACGTAGGTTTGCGGTTGGAAGAAGCGCAGGTTGTCCGGGGCGGGGGCGAGTTCGCCGGCAATGAGGGTGCGGAATAGTTGCCGGTTCGGCCCCGGGTTCCCATTGGGCAACAACGGCCAGCGGAAATTCAGACGGACATCGAAATTATTATCGCGGAGGTATAGGGATTCAACCCATCGGTTCGAGCGCGTAATGTAATCAAAGGTGTTCGTTGCATAAGACACGAAATTCGTGGAATCAACCTGGAACCGGTAAAATGGAGCAATCTCCGACGTGAGCAAATAACTGAACGCGAAGTTCTTGTTCACCAACCCCTGCTCCACTGCAGATCCGGTAAGGGCGCGCACCTGCGCTTCAACCCGCAACACCAATTGGGTTGTGGAACCGGTGACAAAGAAACCCCCTCGCTCCATACTGAGCAGTCCGATGATATTGCTCCCTTTTTGGTTCAGAGGATTATCGTAGAAACTGTAATTGGTCTGGATGCTGCTAAAATTTGTACCCAGGTCAACGACCACCACACCAATCCGCTGCACGAAATTAGTCAAATGATCCAAGCCCTGCGCGCCGTTGCGAACCGCTTCCAGCCAGTAAGGGCCGTCCTGATTGATGATGGTGTCTTCGCGGTTGTCTTTCTGCACGTTCAAGCCGGTGGGTAAAACACCAATAATCGCGACCAGCGCAAAAGCAATCACCGCCAGGGCGATTGCGATTTCGATCATGGTGAAGGCACGACGATCTTTCCAGGTAGGGCGCGTCACTCCGTGCGCGCCATCATTGAAATCCAGCACCATCGGCGCGCACGGAGTGACGCGCCCTACCTGATTTCGGTGGCTGCAAAGATTTATTCTCATTTAAATTCCTCCCGCTCGACGTGCGCCCGACCGGTCAGCCAATCGATCACGATATGGTTTTTGTTGCTGATGGAATTTCCAGGAGGAGTTTCCAGCACGTCCGCCGGTTGGAAGAGAAGATTTCCATTCGCATCTCTTGCGTAAAAAATACTTCCACGAGTCAAAGGGATAACGGCATTTTCGTAATTCGCACCGTTTTTTTCGGAAACGAGCCGGCCTTGGGAATCGAATATCAAACAAGGAAGCGCGAGTTTAGGTTTTATGAGTCCAGAGTTGTAATCAACGACCTTTGGGAATCGAACGAAATTAGTACCTATCGGACGGAGTGCTAAGTTATTTTCAGTCATACGAATTAGGTCGCTTACGACCGCAAATTTATATGGAGGAATAAATATTTTTTCTGGAAGCGTTTTCCATGTCGTAAGATAACGAGGATTGCTTTTGCCTGGTTGATCACCGACGCTGCGTGGGCTATAAATCGCATAGGTAGTATATTGCCCACTGAGCAAGTTTGAGTACGCCGCTTTATCAATATTCTCCTTTAGTTGGTTGTCGTGAAAATCCCGATCCGTCACTGCGGACGAAACAAATATTACATAAACCGAAGACCGGCTGCTGATCGCCTTCTGCCGCGCGTAAGAAAGGTCGTCCACCAATTGGCGGGTCGCGGCCGTCATGGAGTTGGCCTCACCCCACCCTTTTAAATGCGGCAGGCCCACCGCCGCGAGCAGGCCAATGATTGTGATGACGAGCAGGAGTTCAATCAACGTAAACGCCAGTAATCCTCTCCGGAGAATTCCGGCGAACTTCGAAGGGGTTGTGAAGTTGATGATTTTCATCTTCCAATCCAGCTTAGAATGTTGTCCTTGTTGACATCGATATTGGCTTTGAGAGTTGCATCCGCTTTCCCGTCGATACCCTTGGACCAAATCATGACCGGAACATTGGCCTGAAACGGACCCGTCGCTGCCTCGCGGTATAACCCATTCAATCCTTTATTGCCCGTATCCGCAGAAACTGCTGCGACCTTGTAAAAATCATCCGCACACTTTTCGTCGTAATTAAAATCAATCGTAATGACGTAGGAATTTCCCCAAGGATCGCGAAACTCCAAGTCGTCGCCCACTCCGCCGGGGCCGGTTCCACTGACGCGCTTCGCCGTGTAAAACACCTGCTTTTGCGGATTCTTCGCGAACCCTTTGTTCGAGGTATCGTTACCTGTACTCGGAAACGTTTCCAGGTTAAGCAGAATCGCCATCAGTTCACTGTTATTGATTTGCGAAAAACCGCTGCGAACATCTACAGGGGCCCCAAACGTGAAATCCTCCGATGAATTGGTGTTGGAAGGGTATCGCCCATAAGTGGAATGATATTGCGCGATCGCGCCAAGAAGATTACTCATTTCAAGCTTCGCCTGAGTAACTTTTGCCCTTTGCTTGGCTTTGGCAATTGCAGGCAGGAGCAACCCCGCCAACGTGCCGATGATGGCAATGACCACGAGCAGTTCGATCAACGTAAAGCCTCGGCGGAACGTCCCGGAACTCTTGAAAAACCGACCTGATCGCGGACGCGGCGTGTCACCGAACATTTTTCCTGAGCAACGCATGCCGTCGCTGCGCAGCGATGAATGAATTTCCGGCGGCCATGCGCGGTCCGCCCAACGCACTTCCAAATGTTGCTCTTTGTTGTTTAGTGATGCATTCATAAATTATTTCCAGTTGCCAATCGTGACCGGCTTGCCGCCGATAAGAATTTCCGCCCAAAGATCGTACGATTCGGGATTGTGGGCGGGATTGACTGAATTATAGCGCCAGGGATTTATTTTTTTCCCATTCACAAGGATTTCATTAGGCCCCTCGACTGGAACAGTCAAAACCTCCACGTCGGGAGTTGAACTAATTTCTCCGTATTGAGTCGGTTTCAAACCGGGGAAGAAATTTTTGACTTCGCTTTTATCGGTGGAGGAATTCGCAAATCCCTGCGTGTTGAAAAAAGAGCTGATCGTAGAGGGCAAGATACTTTCGCTGCCATTCACTGTTTGAAAATTAGGGTCGATAAAGACAGTTCCCGTTAGCTCGTAAAAAAGCTGGTTCGTAACGACATTATTCGTGTTGCCATTACACGGCGGATAAAATCCTTTTTTCTCCTTGTAACTCTCGATCGCGGTTTCGATTTGACCGAGTTCCACTTTAACCCTGGCTTCTCGCTTTTTACCTGTCGCCGTCCCGGCGAGACCAGTAACAAGCGCCGCCAAAATTCCAATGATGGCGATGACGACCAGCAATTCGATCAAGGTAAAGGCTGCCCGCACCCTGCCCGGTTTTAAAAAGCTCATCACTCTAAATTTCATAAGCGTTCATTCTGCGTTCGCACCCCACCACTTGTAAATCTTTGATCGCGCAATTCCTGCTCCATTCGCTCGCTCAACCATTGCTTGATCATGCTTTGATAATTGAGATACCGCGAACGAGCGACCCGCTTGATGCGCGCCAGCATTCGGGGGTCGATCCGTAAGGTAATCGTCACCGAATCAGAAATTTCGCTGCTCGCCGCCACGGCGGACTCCATCAAACGCACATCGATTTGATTCTCCGCCCAAAACGCGGCCTCTGACTCCTCTCGATCGAACATCGGAACATCATCCCAATTGGTAATTGCGTTCATATTATTGAGCCAAAGCCTGGTTTAATTTGCGTTGATAAAAAAATTGTTCTTCCGGCTGAAAAGTGCGGGCATAAATCACCCGGGCTTGCTTTCCGTTCGTGCGATAAACCGTGAAAATTCCAGAGCCGCCAGCGGAAACACCCAGGTTAAAAAAACGAGCTTGAACCGTAAATCGGGGAGAATCAGGGAGCAAACGCACCGCAAACGGATCTTCAAATGACTCTTCGATGTCCTGCAACTTAAGAGAACTGTCGAGATTGAACGGCGGATTGTTCCAGTCAAAATCCATACTTTGTAATTCGTTTAGCCATGCAATGTAATTACATTGTATTTACAGGAAAGAACTATGGTTTGTCAAATATTATTTTTAGTGCGAATGCTTGAGTCTTGGTCGATAATTATTCCAAATCGTAATTAGCATGAAAGAGCGTGAAATAGTATTAATATAAGGGGTTTAGACAGTTTTCCAGCTTGCGCGGATCCCATAACAATTCGCGATTTGAAAAACGGTTGATAATCGTTCGCGATTTCAAAAAAGGCGTGGATGGCTTGCTTCTAAAGGGTTTTAACGACCGGACATGCTGTTTGCGAATAATTATGGGTTAATGAAATGGACGTGCAACGTGCAACACCAACTCTGCTTCAAGTTGCACCAATAGGCGCTATACAGCATATAGAAACGAAGCAACCCCTTAAACTCTGTTGAATTTAGCCAACTGCGTTGGCGGAAAAGGCTGCTTTAAACGACAATTTACGACCCCTTAAAGTTAGGTAATTTCGAGACCTGACTCTACTCTCAGCCTGCACGTTTCAAAATCTGCCATCAAAGAAGCAGCAGATTTGATCCCCCGACTTTCGC
>JAYVSV010000052.1:0-3260 GCA_043775015.1 Verrucomicrobiota bacterium | reverse complement strand
CCAAAGCAAAAACCCGTCCTCCTCTTTACCAATCGTCCAAAATAACCAGTCCTGTTTTGCTAACTACAAAAAAGTCCTGTTTTGAAAACTACACGACACCTGATGAAATTAACATTGACCGCGCCAACACATTTTTTAATCTCCTCACTCGTTCAACTCGTAACAAATAAAAATATGAATACAATTGTTCCTCTCATTAGCTCTGGCACGGCGGGTCCGCTCGGTGTTTTACATCTGCCGCGGCTCTGGCTCAAACTCTCACTCGAAGCGCGTGGCAAACTCGCTGCGGGTTATCCGGGCGCCGGCAAAGGCTACGACCAAATGGTCATCGACGGTCTTGGTTTGAATCGCGTGGAGGTCATCAAATTCATCGAGACCTCGAAGCCGACTTATACGCAATTTGAAGCGTGGGTCAAAGAGCAGCCCGGCGCGAAGCTCGATCCCGGCAGCATCGAAATATTGAATTCGGCCATCAAAGGCTACAATCACGACGATGTAACGCGCAAAGGCATCTTCGGCGCGTGTGGATTTAGCGACAGCGATTGCGCGTTCCGCGACGCGGTGAACTTAAACAATCTCGACGACTGGAATGAATTCCATGCAGCGGCGTTGAAATAATATGTAGCTGTGTGTCCTGCCATCGCGGGATGCCGCACTTTTCCAAACCGGCGCAGATTTTTCTGCGCCGGTTTTTTGTTTCCCAAAAGGCCGAATGGCTCTTTAAGCTTTGTTGTCTGCTTTTGCAGATTTTTAATCGAATGAAAAATTTGCTCGGCGTCTTTTGTTTTTCGCTCGCAATCGCCTCCAGTGCTCACGCTCAGATCGGCGACAAATCGGACCGTCCCGGCGAAGTCCAAAAACTAATTGTGCCGAAGGAATTAATTCCGGCTTCGCCTGCACTTTCCCCGGACGATGCGTTGAAAAGTTTTCAGCTCGCTCCCGGTTTGAGGATCGAACTGGTGGCGAGCGAGCCGATGGTTCAGGAACCGGTCGCCGCGCAATTCGACCATGAAGCGAAACTGTGGGTTGCTGAAATGCGCGGCTACATGCCCGACCTCGATGGCAATCACGAGGATGCGCCGGTGGGTCGAGTCGTGATCCTGCGCGACACCAACGGCGACGGTAAAATGGACAAAAGCACCGTGTTCCTGGATGGACTAATTATGCCGCGCTCCGTGTTGCCCGTGGCGGGCGGTGCTTTGATCGGCGCGCCACCAAAACTTTGGTTTGCGCGCGACACCAACGGCGATGATGTCGCGGATGAGAAAATCGAAATCGCCTCCGACTACGGCGTGCAGGTCGATCCAAAACGCCCGGATCTGGCGAACCCGGAACGCGCGCCGAACAGTCCGTTGTGGGGTTTGGACAACTGGATTTACCAGGCGGCTTACCTGACGCGTTTTCGTTACGTGAAAGGTGACTGGAAAAAAGGGGTCACCATTTTTCGCGGCCAATACGGATTGAGCGACGATGATGCGGGCCATTTATTTTACAACTCGAACAGCGACCATTTGCGTGGCGACATCATCCCGTCGCACTACCTCTATCGGAATCCCTATTTTGCGAAGGCGGCGGGTGTGAACGTGAAAATTCCCGACGACCAATTCGTCTGGCCGGCGCGCGTGACCCCGGGAATCAATCGCGGTTATCGCCCGGAGATGTTGCGCGACGGAAAATTGAAGGAATTCACCGCCGCCTGTTCGCCATTCATTTATCGGGGGGATCTGTTGCCGAAAGAATTTTACGGTAACGCATTTGTCTGTGAACCGGCTGGGAATTTTGTCCGCCGCAGTTTGATGAACGAAACCAATGGCACGCTCGCGTCGCAAAATGCCTATGACAAAAAAGAATTTCTTGCTTCAACCGACGAACGTTTTCGTCCGGTTAGTTTGACCAGCGGTCCCGACGGCGCGCTGTACGTCGTCGATTTATATCGTGGTGTTTTGCAGCACCGGATTTCCCTGACCAGTTATTTGCGAAAACAAAGCGAGGAACGCGGGCTCGACACACCGGTGCATCTCGGTCGCATTTACCGGATTGTTCCAGACGGGAAACAAGTGGCCAAAGCCGCCCCGCAATTCTCCCCGCAAACCCCCGCGCAATGGGTCGCATCGCTCGCGCATCCGAATGCCTGGTATCGCAGCACGGCGCAGCGGTTGCTCGTCGAGTGCCGCGATATTTCGGCGCTCGTCGCGATCCGGCAAATGGTCACGGACGGAGAAAACCCCTTCGGAAAAATTCATGCGCTTTGGACACTGGAAGGAATGGAACAACTGGATTTGCCAACGGTTTCCGCCGCTCTTCGTGACCACGACGCCAAAGTTCGAGCGGCCGCTGTTCGCGTTTCGGAAAAGTTTTTTAATTCGGAAGAGAAAGCTGAAATTCTCGAAAAACTTCTCCCGCTCGCCAGCGATTCTTCGGCGGAGGTTCAACTGCAACTCGCGCTGACTTTGGGCGAGGCGAACGATCGTAACGCGGATTTGGTCATGACGCGGCTCGCGAAATTCAACTCGACCAACCTGTTTCTCGCGGACGCGATTCTCAGCGGGTTGCGCGGGCGTGAATTGGAAATGCTGGAAAAAGTAATTGGCGATTCCGGCACTGCTTCAAAAAACTTCGAACGAATCTTGAGCGGACTAGCTTCGTGCATCGTGTCCGAACGCCGGGGCGAACGCGTCAATCGCTTGCTCCAGATTATTTCCGAAACCAAAGCGGTCAGCCGCCAGCAACTTTTGCTCGACGGCATTTTGTCCACGAGCGTGAGCATCATGAAAAAGCCGGTAAAGCTGGCGGCGGAACCAAAAGCGCTCGTTGCTTTGGAAAAATTTTCCGACCCAACTATTCAAAAATGCGTGGCGAAGATTTCTCCGTTGCTGACCTGGCCTGGAAAACCGGGCGCGGTTCCGGTTCCGGTCATTCCGCCACTTTCAGCAGAAGAGAAGAAGCGCTTTGGTTCCGGCAAAGAACTGTTTGCGGCAAGTTGCGCGGCGTGTCATCAAACCCACGGCCTCGGGATGGATGGACTTGCCCCGCCGCTGGTGGATTCGGAATGGGTGCTTGGGCCTGATAAACGTCTTGTTCGCATTTTGCTTCATGGTTTGAGCGGTCCGATTCGCGTCAAAGGCACCGTCTATAATCTCGATATGCCGAGCATGGGAGTCTTCGACGATGAACAGCTTGCCTCGATCTTGACTTACATTCGCCGAGAATGGGAACACGGCGGCGCAGCTCTTCAACCGGAAACCGTCAAAAAAATCCGC
>JAYVSV010000051.1:0-8286 GCA_043775015.1 Verrucomicrobiota bacterium | reverse complement strand
GCTCTCCAACACGGCTCGCACTTTTTCCGCCGGGCGAGACGCCACGGCTCCATCCCGCCCATGCGGGACCAAGATGGCCGACGCTACATTTTCAGACAGTCTCTCAGGGCGAATCAAACCAAATCGATCTATTAGAAATTCTATCGCCTTGATCGTCCCATCTGAACAGGGCCTCTGATTCCGGTAGGGTTAAACCCCATGGTGAAAGATGACCCAGAGGCTTAGCTTCTTTTCCAACGGGTGCAAACCGCACTCAACAAACGCAAACCAAAAACATAATATGAAAATACAAATTAAACGCATCGCTGTTCTCCTCTTCGTCGCCGCATTCATCACCATCGTTAGCACAGGCTGCAACACGGCCCACGGCTTCGGCAGGGACGTGGAAAGAACCGGCGAAAAAATTCAGAACGGTACCAACTAACCGTTACGCGAGCTTGGATCAATACGCTGCCGGAGAGTTATCCGTTTTGGCTTAGGCAACCGGCAAACCATCGTCATCCATCCAACCAATGAAAGAAAAAATATGAAAATGAAATCCATTAACACGGGCAAAACACTGAAAGTGCTGGGATTGGTCCTCAGCCTCGCAGCACTGCCACTAATGCTGAGCTTGACTGGCTGCACTTCCAACGACCACCCCGACCAGAGCGCTGGACAACGAATTGACGATCGCGCCACTTCTTCCCGAGTCAAAGACGCGCTGTCGGACGACCCGCTGTATAAATTCGGCAGCGTGAATGTGGAAACATTCAAAGGCACGGTTCAGTTGAGCGGCTTCGTCACTGCGCAAGAGCAGAAGTCGCGAGCCGCAGACCTCGCCAAACACGTCGTGGGTGTGAAAGATGTCGTCAATAACATCACAGTCAAAGAATCGTCGAATTGACACGGGTGGGTTCTTCAAACTGCCGGGAAATACCGCAGTCATGAAAAAGCCATCACACACTGGGCCAGGCCAGGAACCGGCGAGCAATCAACAGCCATTGAATCCGCCTGAGTGTTGTCAGGATCGAGACTCACGAGGTTACGCGGGGCGTGAAGAAATCCGCTCGAAGACTTCGCCGGGCTTCTCGCCGCGACAATCCAATCGTTCGGTGGAACGAGACAATCAAAACTGGTCGCACGGCCAGCGACAAAGGCATAAGCAGAGAATCATGTGTGGACATGAGGCCACCGTTACCGGCAACTCGGCGAGGGAGCGGACGCGCTTCGGAAGGGCAGGAACATCACGCGCGATGTCAGGAACCAGGAGGGAATGGTTTTGCCTGGCGATGCCTACGGGGATGAACGATGAGTCGTCGGCTACCGGTAAAAACTCGAGATTGGTTCGTGCCCGCATCGGTTTCGGGGCCTTCCCTTTTTAAGAGGTCGGTAAACGATCGAATCGGCATGAAACTCTCTCCCAATCATCTCAAGCGTTACCAGGAAATCGCGCAGTTGTTCTGGAAATACGGTCGCTCCGATCTCGTCAAGCAGATGGGGATTGATGAAGGCATTGATCCCAAGGAATTGAAGCCCGCGATCGAAGGCGATGCGACACCCGAACAGTTGGCGGACGATCTCGAAGCGATGGGGCCCACCTACGTGAAGCTGGGGCAGATGCTTTCCGGCCGGCCCGATTTGTTGCCGGAACCGTACTTGAAGGCGCTGGCGCGGCTGCAAGACAAGGTCAAGCCATTCTCCTTTGCTGAAGTCGAAGAAATCGTCACGACCGAACTGGGCGTCCGAATTTCCAAAGCCTTTTCGCGCTTCGATGAAACACCCATTGCGGCCGCCTCGCTCGGCCAGGTGCATTCGGCGGCGTTGCGTGATGGCCGGCTGGTCGTCGTCAAAGTGCAGCGGCCCAACATCTCGAAACAGATCGCCGAAGATTTTGAGGTGCTCAACGAAATCGCCGAATTCTTCGACAACCACACTGAACTCGGCCGGCGCCACCGCTTCCTCGACATCATGGAAGAATTTCGCGTTTCGATTCAGCAGGAGCTGAACTATGAACGCGAGGCGCAGAACCTGATCACGCTGGGCAACAACCTCAAAGAGTTTGAAATGATCGAGGTTCCGCAACCAGTCGCCGACTACTGCACGCGGCGGGTGCTCACGATGGACTGCGTCCAAGGCCGCAAGATCACCGCGCTCGGCCCTCTGTCCCGCCTTGACCTGAAAGGCGGGCCGTTGGCGGAAGAGTTGTTCAAGGCGTATCTCAAACAGGTGCTCGTGGACGGGCTGTTCCATGCCGACCCGCATCCTGGAAATGTTTTCATCACCAACGGCGGCCACATCGCCTTGCTGGATCTCGGCATGGTCGGTCACACCACACCCGCGATGCAGGATAAGTTGCTCAAACTCCTGCTCGCCCTCAGCGAAGGGAACAGCGAGCAGGCTGCTGAAGTCGTGATCGGCATCAGCCAGACCTCGGAAGATTTCAATGCCGTCGAGTTCCGGCGGCGGCTCGGTCAACTCATCGCGCTGCGGCAGGATCAGGGATTGCAAAGTCTCAACATCGGCAAGTCCATCCTGGAAGTGACCAGGAACGCCGCCGACAACGGCCTGCACGTTCCCAGCGAATTGACCCTGCTCGGCAAAACACTGCTGCAATTGGATGAGGTCGGAAAAATTCTTGATCCCACATTCGATCCCAATGCTTCCATCCGGCGCAACGTGAGCGAACTGATGACACGACGGATGCGCAAGCAGGCCACGCTGGGCAACGCGTTGAGTTCGCTGTTGGAAATGAAGGACTTCATCGGCGGTTTGCCGGTACGAGTCAACCGCATCCTGGACAAGATCGGCAATTCCGAATTAGAAGTGAAAGTGCGGGCTGTGGACTTGAAGTTGGTGATGGAAGGGTTTCAGAAGATCGCCAATCGCATCACAGCGGGCATCGTCCTGGCCGCGCTCATCATGGGAGCTTCCACGCTCACGCAGACCCGGACGGATTTTCAAATCTTCGGATATCCGGGGCTGGCCATGCTTTGTTTTTTAGCCGCTGCCGCTGGTGGCTTCTGGCTCGTCCTCTCCATTTTCGTTCACGACCACGAACGACGGAAAAAAATCCCCCGGTCATGAACAAGCCTATGCCGCGTGAAAAAAAGAAATTGCCGTCGAAAATCAAGATGCCGCTCACGATCTTCATTACGCTGGTGGCGGCGGTTTTTCTGACCGTGCTGACCTTGAATCTCCACGCCGGCGAAAAACAGGTTCGCTACCAGCTCACGCATCGTTTCGCCGTCAGCGATCCGCAGTTCGTCCGCACGATGGGGAATTTGCTCGGTCCGGGCATTCTGGCCGGCAACCGCGTCACGGCGTTGCAAAACGGCGACGAGATTTTTCCCGCGATGCTCGCGGCCATTCGTGGTGCGCGCGAAACCATCACCTTCGAGACCTACATCTACTGGTCCGGTGACATCGGCAAACAATTTTCAGATGCCTTGTGCGAGCGCGCCCGGGCCGGGGTTAAAGTCCATGTGATGCTGGATTGGGTGGGAACCGGGAAGATCGAGAAAAAGTTTCTGGACGATCTGAAATCAGCCGGGGTGGAAGTGGAACGCTATCATCCTCTTCGCTGGTACACGGTGGCGCGGATTAACAACCGCACGCACCGAAAACTTCTGGTCGTGGATGGCCGAGTCGGTTTCACGGGCGGCGTGGGCATTGCCGACCTCTGGACCGGGCACGCGCAGTCCAAGGACCATTGGCGCGATTCGCATTATCAAATCGAAGGCCCGGCGGTGGCGCAGATGCAGTCGGCCTTCACCGACAACTGGATCAAAACCCGGGCCAAGGTTTTGTTCGGCCCGGAATATTTTCCCGAACTCAAACCCGTGGGTGCTTCGCTAGGCCAGGTCTTCAAAAGTTCGCGCAGTGAAGGCAGCGAAAGCGTGCGCCTCATGTATTTGCTTTCGATTGCCTCGGCCACCAAAACCATTCGGCTCTCATCGGCCTATTTCGTCCCGGACGATCTGGCCATCGAGACCTTCCTGGCCGCGCGCAAACGCGGCGTGAGAATTGAGATCATCGTGCCGGGTCCGCACTCCGATGCGAAAATCGTCCAGAGCGCGAGCCACTCCCGCTGGGGCGAGTTGCTCGACGGCGGCGTGGAAATCTACGAATACCAGCCCACCATGTATCACTGCAAAGTCTTCATCGTGGACGACGTGTGGGTCTCGGTCGGCTCGACCAACTTTGACGACCGCTCCTTTCGTCTGAACGACGAAGCCAATTTGAATATTTATGACGCCGCCTTCGCCGTCGAACAGGTGAAGGTGTTCCAAGACGACAAGGGAAAGTCGCGTCTGATGACGCGGGCTGAGTTCAAGAACCGGTCGAAAATTGGAAAGTTTTTCGAGGCGATCGCGGGTGCTTTGCGCCGACAATTGTGACCCACCAGGACAAACCACCCATTCATCCGGGTGCATCTTGAAGGCGTGTTGCCAAAACGGTTTTGAAGCGCGGATCGCCGAGGCCGCGAGATCCTACACCAGAAAATCATTGGCTATTTCTACAAGATTCCAAACGAGCGGACTCGGCGATTTGTGCTTCTGAACCGTGGCAGCCGACGTAAGGAGGCTCCATCAGAATTCCGGGAAACGATCAGAGCCTCCTTACGTCGGCTGCTACGAGGTTTATGGGTAGGGCGGCCGCCCGGATCGCGGCGTTCACACCGCTTAAACGTGGCCACGCCATATCACGCTGATGCGGGCTGAAGCCCGCGCTGCATTTACGGCTACAGTTTTTCTGAAACCGCTCTAGGTCGAAGCGTCGTCCAGTCCCGGCATCTTCATTTCCCGTGGCATGAAAGTCAAACGCCCGCGCTCCGCCATGGCTCGCAAGTATTCCATCGTTGAACCAAGGTGCGGGCGGGCTTGTTGGTTGGCGCCGACGAGCGCCACGAGCGCGCCCTGATTCGCCAATCGTAGCGTCATCACCGCTTCAAACCACCGGGACAATGCGGACGGCGCTTTTTCCGCCGCGTGGAGAGAGACGCAAACCACATCGGCCCGCGCGGCGGCTTGGACGGCAATCTCAAAAATTTGCGGTTCTTCCAGAAAACGGATTTTCCACCAAGTGGTGTGAACTGGTACCTTTGGAACGAGTTGCGCAGCGTGGGCGCACGTCTGCAAGGCCCACCCTCGGGTCAGCGGGTCTTCGTAAACCGCCGCGATGTGCAGGGGCGGCGATGATTTCTCCGGTTTGCCGTCGCCGGCGCGGGACAGAACGATCGGCTCCACTAAATCAGAGGAAGGGATTAAATTCATGGCTTTTTTTGGTGGCTGCGTTTCATGCAAGGATGGATACTAAGCGGTGTTGCGGCGCGGCGCGATTGGGGTGTTCACCCCATTTGCCGGGTGCATCACATTTGTTAGATTTCCGGTTTCTAATTTAGATAACTCACGACATGAAGAAGCCAAAGCCGCTCATTTCAACCGCTGCCGCCGCATTGCGCCGCGACGCGGAAGGCCGGCTGCGCGAGCAACAGCGGAATCAAAAGTCAGCGGCCCCCGGTCAGCGGCCCGCCGCCGACGCCGAACGGACGCTGCACGAATTGCAAGTCCACCAGATCGAACTGGAGATGCAGAATACGGAACTCCAGGAAGCCAGGCACCGGTTGGAGGCGCAGTTGGAGAAATACACCGACCTCTACGACTTTACCCCGGTCGCCTATTTTTCCCTCGATGAAAAGGGCGTCATCCAGGAGCTGAACCTGACTGGCGCCGCCTTGCTCGGACTCGAACGGTCCCGGCTTCTCAACGAGCGTTTCGGGCGTTTTGTGACGCCGGCGAGCCGGACGGACTTTCTGGCCTTCCTGAAACGCGTCTTCCTCGGGAGCGGGCAAGAAATCTGCGACCTCGCCATGATCAAGGCGGATGCCACCGCTTTGTGGGGGCGCTTTCGCGCCAGGGTCGCCCTCTCCGCCGGCGATCCTCGGAAATGGTGCCGGGTGTCCGTGGCGGACATCACGGCGCTCCAACACGCGGACGAGGGGCGCGCCCGGCTCGCGGCCATCTCGAGTCTTCCGATGACGCCATCATCAGCAAAGATCTCCATGGCATCATCACCAGTTGGAATCGCGGGGCGGAGCAGCTCTTTGGCTACACCGGGGCGGAAGCGGTGGGCCAGCCCGTGACGATGCTCATACCCGCCGACCTACAGGTGGAAGAGACGCGCATTCTGGAGACCATCCGTCGCGCAGAATCGGTCGGCCTTTACGAAACCAAGCGCCGCCGCAAAGATGGCACGTCGGTGGAAGTTTCGCTGAGCATTTCTCCGCTAAAAAATGCGCGCGGCGAGATTGTGGGGGCCTCGAAAATCGCGCGCGACATCACCGCGCGCAAACTGGCGGAAGGGCGATTGCACGAGTCCGAAAAGCAGCTCCGCCAGACCATCATGAACGTCGCGGTTCCGACCCTCCTGTATGCCGACGACGACACCATCCTGCTCGTCAATCAGGCGTGGACCGACATCACCGGCTACCGCATTGCGGACATCCCGAGCATCAGCGACTGGACTCAAAAAGCCTACGGCGAACGCAAGGCCCTGGCCAAGGAATACATCGACGCCTTGTTCGAGACCGAGACCCGACTGGATAACGGTGAATGGAACGTAACGACCGCCACGGGCGAGACGCGGGTTTGGCACTTCTCCTCCACGCCACTTGGCCGCGAGCCGGGCGGACGCCGATTGATGGTCAGCACCGCTATCGACATCACCAGGCGCAAGCAGATGGAGCAGGAACTCCAAACCACCAATCATCAACTCCTGTCCAGCAGCGAGGAATTGAAAAGGCAGAACGAAGAACTCCGCGTGATGGCCGAAGAACTCCGCCAGAACACGGACCAACTGGAAGCGCGTGTCGCCCAGCGCACGTCCCAACTGCGCGCACTGGCCGCCGACTTGACCCAGACGGAAGAGCGCGAGCGGCGGCGGATCGCCCAACTCCTTCATGATGGACTGCAGCAACTGCTGGTCGGTGCCACGGTGCATTTGGAAATCTTGCGCAAGCAAAAAGATCCCCGGTCTCGCCTGGAAACACTGCAACGCGTCGAACAGTTGATTCAGGAATCGAACGACGTGGCGCGGGACCTGAGTCACGAGTTGAGTCCAATCGCCCTGCAACAAGGGAACCTGGCGGGCGCGCTGAAATGGCTCGCTGGCTGGATGGACCGGAACCACCGTTTGACCGTCCGCATCGAGGGCGAGGCCATCGCCGCGCCGGTCGAGGATAGCGTGAAGGTCATGCTCTTCCAATCCGTGCGCGAACTCCTCCTCAACGTGGTCAAACACGCCGGGGTCAAGCGGGCCAGGGTGCGGATGACCGAGACACGGGAGGGACAGCTTGAAATTCTCGTGAACGACCAAGGCAAGGGCTTTGATGCAGAGCGCACCACCGCCGGAGGTGAAACCAGCTCCGGTCTCGGTTTGTTTAGCATCCGCGAACGACTGCATTTGTTGGGCGGGCGGATGGAGGTGCAGAGTGCCTCGGGCCGCGGCAGCCAGTTCCGGCTGCTCGCCCCGCTGCAAAAACCGGCCCAGAGCAACGCGGCGCCCAAAGCTCCGTTGCCGGCGCCACGAGCCAAAGCCCGGCCTTCGTCCGCAAAAATCGCACGGGCCGGTCAATCCCGAATCCGCGTCGTGCTGGCCGACGACCACAAGGTAATGCGCGATGGTTTAACCGCCCTGCTCGCGCAGCAATCGGGAATCGAAGTGGTCGGCGTGGCTTCCAATGGCCAGGAAGTGATCAAACAGGCCAGCAAGCTCCAACCGGATCTGGTGATCATGAATATCAACATGCCCCGGATGAATGGCATTCAAGCCACACAGGAGATTACAGCGGCCTGGCCAGGCATCAAAGTCATCGGCCTCACCATGCACGCGGACACCCTCCGCCGTGAGGCCATGCTCAAGGCCGGGGCCGTGGATTGCCTGAGCAAGAGCAGCCTCTCCCGAGACTTGATCAAAACCATCCACGCTGCCGTCACCTCGGCAACCACACGATCAGACAAACGTTTCGCGAAGAAGCCGGTGAGGGCGCGAGCGGGTCAGGTCTGATGAACCGGCACGGCGAAGTGGAAGCCGGAGGAGAAAGGGAACACTCGCCTCTGGCGTGTGGTTTTCGGCGTCTAAGTGACCGCCTGAAAAGTAGCGGCGGGCGTCTCGTCCCGCATGGGCGGGATGGAGGGCGCGCGTCCCGCCGCCCGGATTGGGGCAGGATTGCGAGAAGAGATTCAGGTAATCCGCGGCTCTCCAACACGGCTCGCACCTTTTCCGCCGGGCGAGACGCCACGGCTC
>JAYVSV010000050.1:0-9741 GCA_043775015.1 Verrucomicrobiota bacterium | reverse complement strand
ACACCCCCACCAAAGGAGTCGTCATGAATCCAATCACCCCAAACATCGAACCCCAACCCTTAACCCAACTCCGAAAAGCAGTTTTCGGAGGTTCCCATTACTGGCATCGTTCGGGAAGTCACCTCGTCAATTTTAACTACCTCGCGCCGGTTCCTCCGGGAGCGGCACCAGCAATTGCACCATTGCCCCGCGGCCCGGTTGGCTTGCAATCTCCACGGCCCCGCCGATTTGCTGCAACCGGGTGCGCAGGTTGGCCAGCCCATGGCCCTGCCTCGGCGGCGTGCCGGCGGGGGGGGCGGCGGGATCAAACCCATGACCGTCATCCCCGACGGACAGAACGAAACGCCGGGCCTCGACCCGGAGCGTGATGTTCACTTCCCGCGCTCCGGAATGGCGAACCACATTGTTCAACGCTTCCTTGAAGGCCAGAAACAGGTTATGTCGCACCTCGGCGGCAATAGGCTTCGCCGGCAATTGCACCGGCAGGTCGAGCCGACAACTGATCCCGGCGGTGGAGAGAAAATCCTGGGCAAACCGGCCCAGATAATTGGCGATGCTGTCGAGTGAATCATGCGCGGGGTCAACCGCCCAAACAATCTCGTCGAGCGTGCGGGTCATCTCCTGCGAGGTGCGGTTGATCTGCTCCAATTCTTCCGCCGCGGGGGAGCCGGGCGCGACCGCGCCCCGCACCGACTGGCTGAGCAGGGCCACCTGGGTGAGGCTCGTGCCGAGATCATCATGGATGTCCCGGGCGATGCGGGCGCGTTCGCGTTCGAGGGCGCGTTGCTGTTCGAGCCGTTCAAATTGACGCTGCATCCGCCGCCGGGTGAAACCGCGCGCGGCGCCGGCCACCACCACCACACAACCCGCGCCGCTCAGCGTGAGAAAAGTCGCCGTTTTCCAAAACACTTGCGGAATGGAGATCGCCAGCGCCGCTTCGTGGCCGGTCGGCTGGCCGGTGGGCGAAACCGCCACCACGTGAAACACGTAGTCGCCCGGCGGCAGGTAGGGATAACTGGCGGACTGGCCGCCCGCCGCCCCGACGGTGAACAGTTCTTTCCATTCGACCGTGAGTTGGCTCCCGCTTTTTGGCCGGTCGGGCAGGGCAAGCTCGCCGCGCCACTCGGCGCCGTTGCGCGGATTGTCATCTTCCAACGCCAGCACATGGCCCTGGTGATTCGGCAGCGTCAACACGCGGGCGATCTTCGGTCCCATTCCGCCGCGCGTCCAACCGCTCGGATGGCCGTCCGGTTGGTCCAGTTCTTCGCCCTCGTCGAAGGTTGGATTCGGCCAGATGTTGCGGGCCTCACCGGTTGAATTCGTCAGCCACATCCGGCAATCATCAATCAGCGCCACGCCCACGGTAGGGTGACTGGCCCCGTCCCGGGTGTCCCAAGTACCCGAGTTGAAGATGATACGCAGCGACTCGGCATCCGGCGGAAGATCCACGACTTCCTGCCGCGCGGTGAACCGCGATTGGGCCACAGTGTTGCTCCAACCTTCACTCTCGCCGCGCATCGGAGTTTCAAAGAGACCCAGGACCTCTCCCGCTGCGTTGAACATCATCAAGGTGAGCCGCATCTCTCCGCCGGCCTCGCGCCAGGTTTTATCGAAGCCTTCGAGCCGGTAACGCAGCCGGAGCGGCGGGCCCTGGTCATCCGGCGGGCCGAAGCGAAAGTTCATTTGATGAGGACCGGGCGACAGGCGGAGCCGGGGTGGATCGCTGCTGGTTGCAATGGGCAGAGGTTGTTCCCGTCCGTCCACGCTGAGTCCGTCAATCACCAGTGGACTTGGCGCAGCGTCGGCGCTGGAAGTCGCAAGCAGGGCCAACAACAAAGCCACTCGCCGTCCGCAACGAACAAACGCACCGGCAACCAGCCGATTGAGTGTGGGTTGGTGGCGAAGCATGAGTGGAAAGCTAAACCACGCCCTGGCACGAATGCGAACCAAAAAGGACGCGAAGGAAATACCCAGATACCCTCCGGGTGATTCGAGCGTAGCTTCCACGATTCCAGAACCACGCATCGGCATCGTAAATTCCAGTCGGGCAGGGGCGCGAACCACCTGGTCGGCGAGGTCATTTTACGTGGTTTACACGGACTCGGCGGTCCGCGCTCTGAAAACGCCTCGGGTGTGGGTAGCCGCCGGGCCTCGTTAGTTTTAACGAGGTGACAGAACCGCCTCCGCTTGCTTATTATTTTACGTTAATCACGCAACAAAACCAACATCATGAAATTATTCAATCCCCTGTTTCGTTCCCTCCTCGTGGCGGCCTTCTTGTCGCCGGTCGTAACGGCGTTCGCGGCGACCCAGGTCGTCGTCAACAGCACCGACAATGATGACACCTCCAACTCTAAAATGACGCTGACGGAGGCGATCGGGATCTTGAACGGAGGGTTTCGCGCGCTCACCCCGGCTGAGGGCAACCAAGTGACCACAATCGCGGGCACGACCAATCGCATTAATTTCAACATTCCCGGGCCGGGGCCGCACTTTATCACTGCACCGAATTCAACGTGTGACCCGCTTGGCAATGGTTGCTCTGGCGCTTTGTTTCCGCTGATTCTTGCCTCCAATGTCGTTCTGAACGGCTATTCGCAATCGGGATCAAGCCCCAATACCAACTCGATCCTCGCGTCGAATAACGCCGTCATAAAGATCGTGATTGATGGCCGCACGTCGGTCAACGACTTCGGAGAGCCAGACTTTGGGGCCGCTGGCAACAATGTCAGCTTCCGCGGCATGAGCTTTCTAGGTGGCGCAAACTGCATCGGTTTCAGCAGTATAGGAGACCCCGTTACTTTCCCAAACGTGGGTGGAAGCATCCAGGGTTGCTGGATCGGTGTTGCCCCGGACCGAACCACGGTCGCCGGCCCGGCGATTGGCACTTATCTCTATCAGTCGGGCGGCTTTCAGGTCATCGGCACGGACGGCGACGGCGTCAACGACCGCAACGAATTCAATGTCTTCGTGGGATGCCAGGAAATGGCCATCGGCATTGAAGCCGACGGATACGCGACGACGAACTGCCGCGTTTCGGGCAATTTCATCGGTGTGATGCCGGACGGGCTTACCACGATGCCGCAAGCAGCACTTGATCTGGTCTATGAAGGCGATTGTTTGGAAAGCGGCGGCACGGAAAACCTGATTTTCGGCACGGATGCGAACGGCATTGCGGATGCGGACGAGCGCAACATCGTGGGTGGACTTAAAAGGCCTGACGCAGTGTATGGTAATTGCGAAGTGCTTCAATTTTGGGCCGTCACCAAGAACGTCAAGGTCATGGGAAATTACTTCGGCGTGGGCATTGATGGAGTGACGCCTTTGGGCAACTCGCAGTTCATCGACGCCAGTCAAGCTAATGGCAGCACCGTGCAGATCGGCTCCGATGGCGACGGTGTGCGCGACGGCATCGAAGCGAACATCATCGCTAATCATTCCGATTACCTCTTCAGTTTCGGCGGAGTTGCCACCGCCCTAACGTTCCGGCGGAACTCATTTTCTGGAAACACCAACAATTTCTTTGATGACCCGGGAAACAGCTTCAACGGCGTGATCCTGGATACCAATAGTCTGGCACTCATTACCCCCGTGATTTCGAATTACACCACCCGCGTTGAGTTGGTTGGGTGGGTGCCCGTGTCCACCAACGCCGCCGCCGACAATCGGACTGCGGCAGAGATCGCGATTTACCTGGCGGACCCGGCCACGAGTGCCACCAAACCCCAAGGCAAGACCTGGCTGGCTTCCTACACAGACAACGGGCCGCAGGATCTCGATCCCGCCACCAACAGCTTTCGCTTCAACATCTGCGCGCTGGCGATCCCGGCCACCGGGGCGAAGCTGGTGGTGCAGGAAACGGTGAAGAATGACATCTCGGCTGGCAGCAGTACGTTCTCGAGCGCCTTGTCCTTGGCGGACGTGCCGAACACGCTGGCGATCGCCAGGCCTTCCCCAACCACAGTCTCGGTGTCCTGGCAGGCGAACGGCATCTTGCAAGCGACGCCCAACGTCAGTCCGGCGGTTTGGACGAACGTCCCTGGATGTTCGCCGGTGACATTGCCGTCGAGTTCGAGCAGCCTGTTTTTCCGGTTGAACGAAACGCCGCCGCAATAAGCAAACGAAGTCCCGGGAACGGTGGCCATTTTCGCCGCCGTCCCCCGTCTTCGATACAGACTATCGTCAAGCATGAAATCCAGTCCGAACAAACCCTTTTCCCGAAGTCAGTCCGCCTTTACGCTCATTGAGCTGCTGGTCGTGATTGCCATCATTGCCATTCTCGCCGGGCTGCTCCTGCCCGCGCTTTCCAAGGCCAAGACCAAAGCGCAAGGCATCAGTTGCATGAGCAATCTCAAGCAACTGCAACTGGCCTGGGTTCTTTATGCCGACGACTACAACCAGAACCTGGTGCCGAACAACAACACTGGCGAATGGGTTGCCGGCAATGTTGCCGTTCCGCAAGACGGGACGAATGTAACCCTGTTGATGGATCCGCAGGGGAAACTCTGGAATTACAACAAGAGCCTGGCCATTTATCGTTGTCCGGCGGACAAAAGCATGGCGGACTTTGGAAAATACAAACTGCCGCGGGTCCGCAGCATGTCCATGAACAACTGGATGAACGGCGGTGGCACGCCAGGGCAGAACCAGTTGTTTCAGGTCTTTACCAAACTTACTGGCATCCTGGTTGTGCCGCCGACAAAGGCCTGGGTGTTTGTGGATGAGAATCCCAAGAGTATCAACGATGGCTGGTTCATGGTCAACATGAAGGCCAAGGCTCCCTTTGAGGACACGCCCGCGACCTACCATAACAACGCCGGCGGACTTTCCTTCGCGGACGGTCATGCCGAAATCAAGAAGTGGAAGGACGCCGCGTTGCACACAGCGCCGACGGACAAATTCGGGGTGCAAGATATTTTGTGGTTGCAGGAACGGACCACGGCGTCGGCGCGGTAAGCATCGGGAGCCGAGAAAAATAGATTGGCCCACCTTTCGTTAACAAATAAATTGTGTCACTATGAACTACTCGAACGGCTTGCCAGTCTCCGTGAAGATTTCTTACTTACTGATGAGTTTCGCCCTCGCAGTTGGGTTGGCCAGTTGCGCCACCCGACCCTCCTCGGTCGCGCTCCTGAAGCCCACCGTCGTGGAAGCGGCTTGTGGCGAATGCAAGTTTGGACTTAAGGGAGACGATTGCGACCTCGCCATCCGATTTGACGGACACAGTTACTTCGTGAACGGCGTCAACCCTGATTCCCTGGGCAACGACCATGCGGCCAATGGCATCTGCAAAACCATCCGGCAAGCCCGAGTCACGGGTGAGGTCAAAGGTGGCCGCTTTGTGGCGACCAGCTTCGAACTACTGCCGGCGGGAACTCGCTGACAGCGCAGCAAGTGGTTCTTGCAGTGAAAACATGACGTCCGGCGGTCGAGGTTTCGACCATTCCAGCATGGATTCCGCGCGGAACGTTGCCACGAGGATACACCCGATCAGCAGCGCCCAGATTACAAATATCTCCAAGGATACGTTCATAATCCCATTGGCTAGTTCGGCTCCCAGATGGTCGCTGCAATGTAGCGGTCACCCTTCGGTTGGTCGTGAAAATAATAGACGGTAACGATCTTGCCGTCAGGTCGCTGAACGGTGCGAGGATAGCCGACGTCGGTTCCACCGCCGTCGTCGCGGAGGATAATTTCCTGACCCCAGTTATGACCACCATCTTTGCTCAACCTCGCGCGAATGCCATACGGCGGCGCGCGATGACCGTAAGTCAGGCAGACTCTTCCATCCTTCAACCGGATCATGCTCGGCGGATTACCCGTGCCGAGATCGGGCGCGGGAACGTTCTCCAGCTTCCAATGTTTGCCGTCATCGAGCGAGCGGTAGGTTTCGATCCAAGCCTTCTCACCGTCGCGGCAACGAATGGCGGTGAGCAGTTCGCGGTCACTTAACCGCACGGTCGAGGGCATGATGGCATAGCCTTTCGGATTGGGATTGATCCATGAAACAAATTTCCAGGTGCGTCCGCCGTCGGTCGTGCGTGCGCAGAAGGGTCGGCCTTCCTCGCCATCCTGCTTCGATGCGGTTAGAACCAACAGGCAATCGCGCGGGCCGTTGACAAGGTAATCAGTGCGCGCCGCGATGCCGTGCTGACCGAACTGCGGCAAGCGGAATGGACCTTCCCAGCGCTGCCCACGGTCGGTGGAGTAATAAAATCGCGAAGAACCTTTGGCCACATCGGTCATGCGTAGAGTCATCGCGAAATCGGGATGCGTGAAATCAATTCCGCCGGGACAATCGCGCCACGGCTTTTTCTGCAACGTCGGCGGCGCAATTCCGTGCAGAACCTTTCCTGTTGGAATCAATGCACCCTGCACCGACGGATCTTCAATGGTCCAGGTCACTCCGCCATCAAGACTACGCGCGAGCAGGTGTTCCTCGGGTCGCTCGCGATCTATGTTGTGGCGTTCGCCGAGATCCTTGTAGTAGCCACGACTGAAGCCGACCAGGATTTCGTTGTTCCAGGACCAGAGGCCGTGATTGGCCGGCCAACCTCCAAAGCGACCGGGCACGGCATAAACATTGACTTGGCGAAACGGGGAAGGACTGGCTTCGTTTACTCGCAGCGTTACGCCTTCTCTTTTTTCCCCAAGGTCTGACTTGACCGAGTGCAGACTTCTTACAGTGATGTCTCCCGTCACATCGAACAAACCGGTTTCCGCACGGCCGACGATTGCGGGGCGCGCCCTGTTATCTTCGACAACACACCGCACGAATTCGACGCCGCCGAACCTCTTTTGCCGCCCGGCTTGCGACGCTTCCAATGCGACCGGCACCCACATGTCGGCGAAGTTCCGGTCTCTGGCCGAGTCACGAACCGTGCATTCAACGAAGCGCACGCGCGCATGGTCGGCGGATTTGTCGCGCACTTTTAGTCCGTAGGCCTCCGTGCCGTCCACCACGCAGTTGCGGAACTCGATCAGGCCGTCGGGACCATCGTCGCCGACGCGCGTCACGCGAATGCCGGGGCCGCGCCGACTGGTGACGTTGCAATGATCGAACAAAACAGACACGCTTTCTGAATTCGTCCTGAGGTTGGCAAGGAAGATTTCGATGCCGTCCCCGTAGTTGTCGGCAAAGCGGCAGTTGCGGAAGACGACGTCCTTGATACGTTCAGTCGCGGTATCTGGTTCAATGTCCACGCCCGAAGAAGGCGGCGTGCCCCATGTATTATTGAACGCGCTATCTTCAACGAGCAGGCCGTCCACGCTGATGATGCTGATGCCTTGGCGATAGTTGTTTTCACAAATCACGTCCTTGATGTGGATGTCTTTCGAATAACTCAGCTTTCCGCCTCCTTGAATGTAGATGCCGTCACCACCGCTATCTCGCAGCGTTATTCCCTCAACCTTTACATTCGCGCAACCACGGATCGCGAGCGTCATTCGCCATTCCGCTTTCTCGTATTGGCCGAACCAACGATTCCAATCCAGATCCTTGAGCACCTTGCCGACGATGTAATCCTCTTTCTGCATACGAACCGTCGCGCCGTAACCACGAATCGTCACGTTCGCCAGATCATTCGCGTTGAAGACACTGTCGCCTCCACCGCGATACATCCCGCGCATGGCGGTCACAACCACACCCTCTTCGAGCACGAGTTCCTGATCGCTCGCCAGTTGCAACGGTCGGACGATCCAGTCCTTGCCCAGGTTCGGCACGATCACGCGCTTCGCGCCAGAGCGGATGGCTGCTTGCAAGGCGTCGGTGGCGTCCTCCTCGTTAAATCCCCACCACGCCGCGTTGGCAGTCATGCGCTTGCCAGATTGAACCTCGGCAACAGCCCGGGGATTTTTGGCGTTTCCGATTTGTTCAGTGGAATCAGGAGCGGCGCTGAAGGTCGCAGGCGCAACCAACACCAAACTCGACAGCAAGGGCAGGAGCCTCGCTAGAAAGCGGGGGAATGAATGGGTCATGGCCACAGTGTGCCGCAATGGCAGACCTTCTGGCAAACATTACGACGAGGAACCGGAAAATCTCCTCACGCATTCACGACAACTATTTCAACAGTTTTTGAATTGCACCCATCAGAACCCCTTCGACTTCTGGAGCCACGTTCGAGGCGGAAGGACTCGTTTCGTAGCCGCCTTGTTCGTAAGCGAGGGCCGTTCCAATATACCAAGGCCCGTAATCACCATAACCGGCCACCGCCACGAACAAATCCCGACGCGCTGCTTTGGCGGCTAGTTGATATTCCACGAAAGTTTCGCCCGGAAGATGGAGAATGCGCGCCTTGCCCAAGCTCAGGCAAGCAACGTCAATCTTGTGACCCGCTTGACAACGTCGCAACCAGGCCAGCCGTGAAGGGCTACCCTCGGCCACGAAAGCCGCATCATGCGCTTGAAGTTGCGCCTCCATCTTTTCAATCGCGAGATGCTTGGCGGGAGGTAACGACACCTGTTCAAGGTTCCAACTCACTTCGCTGGCGACGATCGGTTGGCGTTTGGTATTTTCCCACGCGCGCCGCATGCCGTCGGCCACACGTTCGGCCAGCTCGACACGATTCTCCGGGGCGCCGTCGTTATATTTTCCCGCGCCAATGTTGCCCCCTGCTCCATTGAAATGAACATGCAACGCCGCCGGGACCGCCAGTTGCCGGAAAAATCGCGCAACACCCGGAAAATCAGGATTGGGAATTCCGGTGCGATAATAACTCTGTGGATGGGTGGCATAATAACTCAACACGGCGAGCGGCTTCTCGCCATTCCAGAAACTCACGATCGACACGATCGGGTCAATGACACCTTCCGGCTCAGCGCGAACTTTTGGGTCGGTCGTCGCTGTCCAACGAACGTCGCGCACCTTCCCGTCCGAGCCGAGGATGCGGCGGTTGGAGGCGACCTTCTCCACGGGTGCATTGCCCAGGCCAAGGTGTGTGATGGGCTGTACCCGCAAAAGAGATTCACGCACGGCCACGGTCAGATTGGAAATCACCTCGCGCTGAAAACGTCCATCGTATTGACGCGGATTAAGACCGGCCTCCTTGAGAATTTTTTCCGCAGAAAAATCGCAATCAGGCGCATCGTGCTGGTGCAAACTATGGACTGCGACCCGGCTGTTGGATGTCCCCGCCGCTCCGGCGAGAGCCATGCGAAAGGCGTCATGCCCCTCATTGGCAATACCGATCCAATCCACCGCGCACAGCACGATTGGCTCGCCTGCTCCAAGCAAAACAATTCCACGGGCGCGCAAGCCGAGGTCCCATTTATTCGTCACGGGATCATAGGCCATCATCGAGCCAATCGGCGGGGTGGCGTCCACGTCGAATGTGGCGATGCGTAATTTCGCGTTGGCGTTGGTTGACGCGGGCGACTCCGCGACCGATACGCGCGCGCTAAGAATTGAAAACACACCTGCCAGGAACAGAAAGCGTTTGAACATGCGAATAGCTAAACTGACCTACTCAAAAATACCAGCGCAGATAAACTTATTTAAAACTTTTCTCCAGGACACCAACTTATACCATTTTGCTGTGAAACCTGGTGGAATAACCGAAAGCCCGCCACCAGTGACGTCATGAAAAAAGAAAGAAGTGCAAAATGATTTTTGCCGCCAATCATACTCGACTCGCAGTTTCCGTGGGATGCCCGGAGACTATCCCATCAGGCAAAAACACGTCAATAGTCAGCTCCGACCCCTTTACGTCAATAGTCAGCTCCGACCCCTTTACGTCAATAGTC
>JAYVSV010000049.1:0-4588 GCA_043775015.1 Verrucomicrobiota bacterium | reverse complement strand
AGGCTTGGCTGGTAGGCATGGCTGAGAATAATCCACCGCCGTTTTCCCAGCTACAATTTCCTTTCAGATTTTTCATGTTTTAGTTTCCGGAGGTGCCCTGATGTTTAAAGTGACTACGGACTCACGGTCATTCGGATCATGGCGACCGATTCCTATTTCAAAGACCCTGCTAATCGGAATTTGCTTTGGCTTCGTTGCGAAAAGTCCCCCAACCCCATGCCCGACGGATTCGTTCGATACCACGATCCATTCGGACCAGTATCGCTGAACCATTGCATAGGGAATCCCAAGAGTTCCAAGCCACCCAAAAACGCACCAGATGGAAATGAAAACAGGTTCGCCGGAAGAAAAAATCATGAACGTTGCGAAGACGGTAGCTGGGGCCCAAGCCATCCAGAACAAGAGGAAAAACCAAAACAAGAAGTTGTCCTTCCGAACATGGCGATTATCCCAATCGAGTCGGATTTCTGAAAGGCTTTCAGTTTTTTGAATTGGACAATCCGAAATCATTACCAAACTCTTAACGTAAGAAACGCCGCAGCTCGATAGGAAATAAATTTTCGTGTTTGGATTTTTGTAAACTTTCTTAAAGAGCGAACTTCTCTGATTTCCTTTCATCAGAACCAAATGATCTCGCTGATCCTTGTGGAGGACATGAGACTTGGCCGAGCAGTCCAATCATTGAATTGCCGCCGATTCTGACGTGGTCAGAGCCAATTCCATTGCCAGACGCCAACGCGCGTCGTGAATAACTCCCTGATAAAATCCTTTGACGCCACAACATTTGGTATGATACCTACCGTGCCGATACTTTTAGATGTGGTCGCCAAAATATGCGCTGTCCAAAATGCGGTAATCAGGACGATAAAGTCATAGACTCACGGGCTTCCAAGGAAGGCTCGACGATTCGCCGACGCCGCGAATGTCTGGGCTGCGAACACCGATTTACGACTTACGAAGAAATTGAGCATGAGGGATTGATGGTCGTCAAACGGGATGGGCGGCGCGAAGAGTTTTCCAAGGAAAAACTTTTGTCCGGTGTGCGAAAAGCGTGTCAGAAACGGCCGATCAGCCCGAAAGCCATTGAGGATCTGGTCGAAAAAATCGTCGATGAAATTACCGACAAATACGACGGTGAAGTTCCAGGAATGGCAATTGGCGAACGTGTCATGGAAGGACTGCGCGAATTGGATGAAGTGGCTTATGTTCGTTTCGCCAGCGTGTATCGACGTTTTCAGGAAGCAACCGAATTTGTCCAAGCCGTAAAAAAACTCGAGGAACAAACATGATTGAACTCAATCCAGACTATCTTGTTTTCAAAACTGCCGCAGGCGAAACCATTCCCTGTGCAGCCGAACTCGTGACCATCGAACTGATGGGCGACGCCGTTTCGCTCGTCGATCCCGAACTCATCCACAACGCTTCCGTCGCCGTCCTGCATTATTTCAAGACCGAACTCGGACGCCATTCCGTTTCCGTTGGAGAATTTTCTCTGGCACTGGAACGCGTGTTGCGCGGCTTCGGTTTGAAAATTAAATCGGCCACCGAAGAGGCAACCCAGGTGCGTGTGGCTGAATCGGATCTACGCAAATTGGCCGCCGCCGCTGACAAAGGTTTTGAGCTGTTTTTTTTTCCAACCCTTCGCGAAGAAATGCGTCGCAAGATCAAAGAAGCGCCGCATGTCGTTCGCTTCAGCGGGTTGCGCGGTTGCGTGAAGCAACTCGTCGGCGCACAACGCTGGAGCCAGCGTTGCCAAACTCTCAATGATCAGATTGTTGAATATCTGCGCGCCTGTTTGAGCATCGAGAGTAAAAAAGAAACCTGCGCGCTGGTAGTGCTGTGAGGCTTTCAACTTTAAAGATTGAACTTTCGCGTCCATGACTCTCTTTGAAAAAATCGTCGCGCGTGAAATTCCGGCGGACATCGTTTACGAAGATGAATTGGTTCTCGCCCTGCGCGATATCAAACCTGGCGCGCCCGTTCACATTTTAGTTGTTCCCAAAAAACCAATCCCGCGCATCGCCGAAGCGAAACCGGAAGATCATCAAGTCCTCGGTCATCTGTTGTTGAAAGCCGCGGAAATTGCCGGGAAAGCGGGCCTCGGTAAAACCGGTTATCGTCTCGTCATCAACAACGGGACGGACGCGGGCGAATCGGTTCCTCATTTGCATTTGCACATTCTCGGCGGACGGCACATGAGTTGGCCACCAGGCTGACTTCCAGTGCGGAGCGCCGGACAATGAGAAATGTCGATCTAAATTCGCCCTTCCTGTTTCATCCGCCAGAGTAGCCAGGTAATTTCTTCGAAGAAGGCATTCTTGCTCGGGTACGGAAACAATGCTTCGTTCTGTTTCAGAAAAAATGCACCGCGATTCAACATCGCGTGCGGCGCAAACGCGGCGAGGTCTTGCACGAGCAGCGCAAAATTTTCCGGCAAATTTTTTGTGCGTCTTTCGCCCAGGTAATCGAAACGAAATTTCTCCGCGCTCACGCTGTAGCGCTGCACCGCACCGCTCACGATGATTTCCAGAAGCAAATGATTATTTCGCTCTTCAACACTGTGCGATTCAATCATTGGAATCACTCCGCCATCGACGTCGTCTGCGGCCCAAACTTTTCTCTCAACGCGGGTAAAGTCGGTCAAGCGCACGCAACCCGCCGCGATCAAAAGAATATGCCCCCATGCCAGCAAAAAACTGCGCCCCAACGGATCGTAAATCAGCAACCCCTCCAACGTGCAATCAAGTCGATGCACAAATTTCGTCTGCGGCAACGGAACGAGATGACTTTCCGCCACCACCTCGTTGTCGATTCCCTGGCTCAGTAATGCTCCCGAAAACGCGCCCGCCTGTTCCGCCGAAAGATTCTTCACGAGAATTCCGTAAGCATCATTCGCAAAAGTCTGCGCATCAATCCGGGCAAAGCCCTCAACCGAAAGCAGCGCCTGCTCGATTTTTTCAACCGGCGGAATGTCCAGTGTTTTTTGCAGCACGACGAAGTTCATGCGTCTGCCCCCGTGATGATTTGTTCCAACGCTGAATACAATTCAATCGTGTCGGAAAAATGTTTTGGCTCCTCATTTGTTGACACCAGACCGAAGCCAGATCCATACGCTTTTCCATTCGCGACACACGCATTCGTTTTGTTTTCGCGAATCTGCTGAACGGCCTTGGCGATAACCGACGCGCGATCTCCTTCCACTTCATACTTCCAGCCAACAATGCAGCTCGCCGGGAAAAATGTGCGCAGACAGGAAATTATTTTCGGCGTGGGAACCAGTTCCGCCAGCAATGTTCCTTCGCGCGTGGAAATCTTTCCTGACTTCGCCTCGCGCAATTCTCCATTCGCCATCCGCTCGAAAACTTTTCCAAAACCGAAATCGCTCACCGCCGCCGCGTGGAAAACCGCGTCCACTTTTTCCTTTGCCAGCGATTCCAGTTTGTCCCGCAAATCGCGCGTGGTGCCAAACGGCACGATGCTTTGCGCCGGTTGTTTGTCGTGATACGTCGAGTAATGGCCGTAGAGCAACGTGACTTGATGCCCTTGTGCCACGAGGAAATCGGCCAGTTGCGAGCCGAGTTTACCGGAAGAAAAATTCGTCAACCTCCGCACTCCATCAAGCGGTTCGTAGGTCGGCCCTGCTGTGACAACGCAATGCACGAAAGCGAAATAGCCGGAAACCGTCGCGCAGGGAAGACGGAAATTACCGCGCGACTTCATCGCGCGACACGAAAAAGATTCGATCAGTGGTTGTTACGGGAACACTGTGGCGCGCAACCAGAAAGCCGATGACCACACCTACTCCGAGGGCGATGCCGACTGACTTGTACGGATTCTCGCGCACAGCACAATCGGTCGCCTTGGCACCTTGCACGGCTTTGTCGCGCACCTGACCGTAAATTTCTTTGCCATTTTCCAAGGCAGCGGTGAGGCGTTCGCGAGCGGCGCTCACTTTGTCGCCCGCCACGCCAGCGGTGGCGGAGAGTAGTTCGCGCGCATCTTCGGCCAAAGTGCTTACGTCATCACTGGCAGCTTGACTTTGTTTATTCATAGGAATGGGTTCTATCTTTGTGGAGTTTAGTTTTTAGAAAAGTGGAACGAAATTGGATTACCCTGCTTTTGAACCGCGAAAGGTTCCAGCCAGACCCGCAATGGTCGCGACCACCCCGCCGATGAGCATCCAGACCGCTTTGTCCGTCGGAGATCCAGTGAAGAATCGCGAGACGTCGGAACCAAAGGAGTTGGTGGCGTTGATGCCCGCGATGATCAGGACAATTCCGCCAACCAGAAGGGCCAGGGAGCTGATTTTATTCATAAAAAAAGTTTTGTAGCCACGGTTTCGGAATTCTTAACGCTTGCGTCCTGAGATGAGATTGACGAGCACGACAATAATGGCGATGACGAGCAGGATATGAATCAAGCCCCCATGGTGTAGCTGGTTACGATACCTAGCAGCCAAAGAATGATTAAGATGACGCAGATAGTCCAACAGGGCTGACGCATATCAATTTGTCAGGACGAGTTTGAGGTAAGCGGGGTCGATGGCGGCGCGGAGAAGTTTGCCTTTGCTGCTGCGTTGACAGGTTTT
>JAYVSV010000048.1:0-3297 GCA_043775015.1 Verrucomicrobiota bacterium | reverse complement strand
CAAAGCAAAAACCCGTCCTCCTCTTTACCAATCGTCCAAAATAACCAGTCCTGTTTTGCTAACTACAAAAAAGTCCTGTTTTGAAAACTACACGACAGTTGCAACAAAGAGCATTGCCATTCGTTGACAGCACTTCATACTCCCGACCAAAATAACGCCGCGAACCAAACCTATACATCACCATGAGAAAATACATTGCAGAATTCATCGGGACATTCTTTCTGGTACTCACCATCGGCTGCACGGTCATTCCCGGAGCCGCCGGGGTAATCCCACCGCTGGCCATCGGCGCGGTGCTGATGGTGATGATCTTCGCGGGCGGCCATATTTCGGGCGGGCACTTCAATCCGGCGGTGACACTGGCGGTGTTTGTTCGCGGGCGCTGCGCCGCGAAGGACGTCGCACCTTATTGGATCGCCCAGGTGGCGGGCGCCATCGTTGCGGCGTTCGTGGCGGTTTTTCTAGTCGGGAAGAGTGGTACGCCGATGGAGATAAAAAATATCCCGGCAGCGTTCGTGGCTGAGTTTCTGTTCACCTTCGCTCTGGCTTATGTGGTGCTGAATGTCGCTACGGCCAAGGGAACTGCCGGCAATTCATTCTATGGTTTGGCCATTGGCATGACTGTAATGGCTGGCGCATTTTCCGTGGGTTCCATTTCCGGAGGGGCCTTTAATCCGGCGGTGGCCATAGGTGCCGCAGTGATGAAGCTCGTCGACTTCGGTCAAATCTGGCTGCATCTGGTCGCCGATCTGACCGGTGGGCTGATGGCTGGACTGGCATTTAATTTTCTCAACCCGGAAGACAAGTAAGTTGCTTTTATTAACCACACCTCTCAACGCTGCGTTGAGAACTATCTCGTTGCGTTGATCAAATGGAGGTAAGCGGAGCCGTCGATTCAAACACTGGTTTGCTTACGCGTTACGTGAGAACTGGCATGAGTAAATGCGCCCCGAATTTGGTGGACTTAATTTTACTTCGCTTTTGCTCCGGCAAAATTTGCATTCGGCAACATCATTTGCGCTCGCACGTTGCGCCGCCAAAGATCCAGCTTCTGTTCCAGTTGATTCGCTTTTTGTGCATTTTTTTGGGCTAGATTATTGGTTTCGCTCAAGTCCTCTTTCAAATTGTACATCTCCAGACGACCGGTTTCGTAATCCTCGATCAATTTGAAATCTCCTTCGCGAATGGCCCCGCCCGGCTTGCCACCCTGGTTGCTGTAATGCGGATAATGCCAGTAAAGTTCGCGCGGAAAACTGTTCGTATTTTCTTTGAGCAGCGGAACAAGACTCACGCCGTCCACGTCTAATTTGGTTTTGTTCGCAACAGGATTCTCACGCGCCATTTCGAGAATGGTCGGAAAATAATCGATGCTGCTGACCGCTGTTTTGCAAAGGGTCCCCGCTTTGGTGACGCCAGGCCATTTCACGATGAGAGGAACGCGAATGCCGCCTTCATGCAGATGACCTTTTCCAGCGCGCAACGGCTCGTTGGAAGTCGATCTGCCCGAACCTTCAACACCAGAAAGCCCTCCATTGTCCGAGGTAAAAAACACGATCGTGTTTTCCGCGAGTTTCAATTGTTCCAATTTTTCAAGAATGCGTCCGACGCTTTCGTCAAGGCTTTCAATCATCGCCGCGTAAACCGCGTTGGTTTGCCTGTCACCCGGTTTTGCCGGGCCTTTATACTTCTCAATCTTTTCCTTCTTGGCATTCAGCGGCAGGTGAACCGCGAAATGCGGCAGGTAGAGGAAGAAAGGCTTCTGCTGATTTTGTTCGATGAACTTGATCGCCTCGTCGGTCAAACGATCGGTCAAATATTCTCCTTGTTGCCCTTCTTCCAAACGCGGCAACGCCTCACGCTTGATTCGATAAGGGAAGAAGTAATTTTCAGGCGATCCGCTCACCGTGCCGGCAACGTTCAGATCGAACCCCTGCTTTTCCGGTTCGAATCCGGCCGTACCGAGATGCCATTTCCCGATGCTGGCCGAAACATAACCCTCCACTTTCAACGCCTCAGCCAAAGTCTGTTCTTCGAGTGGAAGATGATCCAGAAACGCCGGTCGCGCCAATTTTTGATCCGGTTGATCGGCCCGACCCGGCAGCCAATCGGTGAGATGCAGACGCGCGGGATATTTGCCGGTCAAAATACTGGCGCGGGTCGGCGAACAAACCGGGCACGCCGCGTAAGCATCGGTGAAGCGCACCCCCTCTTTTGCCAGTCGATCCAAATTCGGCGTTTTGTAAAAAGTGCTGCCGTAACAGGTCAGGTCTTTCCACCCCAAGTCATCGGCCAGAATGAAAACAAGGTTGGGCCGCTGCGCCGCTTCGGATGGTTCAATGAACAGGTTCGCGCAGAATACGGCCAGGGCGAGAAAGCCGGAGAGGTCGGTGAGTGCGAAACGTTTTTTCATAAGGTGCGAGTGCTGGTTCAGTTTAAAAATTTGGAACTTTCCGAACTCAAGAAAACGCGTTTTTCTCTTCCTGAGTTCTTAAGTTCGAAATGTCGTCATGCTCTTCCACTCATTTGAGCCACCACCCACGTTTGCGCATCAAATGTAATACATTTTTTCTTTGGCCCCGACCGCGTCGAGCAATTGTTGGAAAGAAATTTTATCGGAACATTCGTCCAGGGTCCGTTGCATCGTGCGCCAGGCTTCGCGCAGTTCGGGTGGGCATTGCGGATCATTCAACGCCGGAGAATCAAAAACATTTCCGTGGACACTGCGCAGAACGTCGCCCAGCGTAATTTCGGCAGGAGGCCGCGCGAGCAAATATCCGCCCGCTTTTCCACGCTGACTGCGAACAATTTGGTTGGACTTTAACTCGATTAAAATCTGAACTAGATAATTGGACGGGATCCTCTGATCCGCCGCCATCTCTTCGACTTTTCGCGCCACTCCTTCTGGATAGTGCCGCGCCAACCACAACACAGCGCGTGCAGCGTAATCGCTTTTAACGGAGAGTTTCACCGGGAGAATTTACAGTTGCGCCGGTTTTGGTGCGATAAAAAATTTAAGAGGTCCGCATTGTCAAACGACGCGGGCGTCATCCGTTGCGTCCAAGGCAACGCGCTCGCCGTCGCCCTAAGAAATAACCAAACGACCGGGTTCTGAACTTCGACGCACAGAATGTTCCGGATAAAAACGCTGGCCGGTGTATCCTGTCCACCGTTTACCAAGTCCCCTTTCCTTTCTTCTTTAGGGCACCTCCGGAAACTAAAACAAGAAAAATCTGAAAGGAAATTGTAGCTGGGAAAACGGCGGTGGATTATTCTCAGCCATGCCTACCAGCCAAGCCT